>JBKHGK010000001.1:0-31693 GCA_046539705.1 Candidatus Brocadiia bacterium
CCGCCCAATGTGAGCATTTCGTCCGGGTTCTCGGAGAACAGAAGCTGCCTGCGTAACGCCCGCAACTGCTCTCCCCTGGAAAGACCTGATCGAACCTTTTCGAGATCATTCGCAATCCGAATGGTGTCTTTTTCCCCCATCAGCTCCTGCGTATCACTCGCAATTTCCTCCAGCACAGCCTCACGATTCTCTTTCTCGGGCAGCAGATATTGGAGTTTCCAGTCCGCCGGCAGACCCCACCCTATCGACAGAGAGAGCAGCAGTACAGGAGCAGCTATAATGGCGGCCGTGATGATTCTCCGGTTCACGGATACCTCCTCCCATCAACCTCCAACCGATAGATGTCCCCCATCCGAGGCCCCGTTCCCGGTGACCCGGATGTTACGGGCAAGTTGAACCGTTTGGCCATAATGGACCGATCGGAGATGTACATATACTCAGTTGTCCCCGTATCTATCAGCGGAAGAATCCCATGTTCAGCCTTCATTCCGCCAGGTTTGGTGGTGGAACGCACAGAAAGAGGAAATCCGAACCGTCGACAACCTCCGCCAGTTCCGCCGACTCCTTGTATTTATCATAGATCATTATTTCGTCGGAGAAGGGCGAGAACACGTGTCTGACCGCTTTTCCGACTATACCGTAACCAATTACACCGACTCGCTGGGCCATCTTTTCTCCTTCTGTGCTCTCAGGTCAGATTCACAAAATCCTCAGAATGCCGGTAGTGGCGTCCCCCCAATCTCGCCAGCCGTGTCCCATCGCCAATTTACTTACCGTATACCGGCATGGCGTCTGGCCTTCACTCTGTCCCGGATCGTCAGCAGCGGACCGCTGAGGGCGTAGGCGACAAAAAACGCGAAGAACACGATCTCGTGAACCCAGAACAGGGCCACAAGCCCCACGGACACGGCGATCACAACGGCCATGGTGGTGGGCATACGGTCCATGATGGTGCTGATGTGAGGGTACTTCAGATCACTGACCATCAGAACCGCAAACAGGAATACGACCCACGGACCGAGCAGAACGCTGACGCCCAGTCCATGTTCTACGAGCAGACCAAAAATCAGGACCGTACTGGCCACACATCCCCCGGCAGCGGTGGTCGGCATACCCTCAAAACCCGCGTCGGAATCTTCATCTCCCTTGTTCACGTGATACCGTGCGAGCCGCATAGCGGCGCACAAGGCCATCGAGATGGCCGCAATCGTTGCGAGCAGCTGCTGGGACTCCGGCACGCTGGCCAGAACCAGAAGACCGGGGGCAACCCCAAAGGAGACCAGATCGGCCAGTGAATCCAGCTGTCCCCCGAAATCGCTGCATGCATCGAACGCCCGGGCCAGGGCGCCGTCGAACGAATCACAGAGCATAGCCGCCAGCACCATCAACGCTCCAAACTCCGGCGTGCCGTACACGGCCAGAACGATGGCAGTTACGCCGGCGGAAAGATTTGCCAGGGTAGCAATTGTGGGTACAAAACATAAAAACTTTTTCATTGTTCTTTTCACTCCCGATACTCCTATATATTGCAGCTGCGGTCCCGCATTATAAACGATGATACAATCGCATTACAACGCACGACATTGAATCAATCGGGCGCAGACACTAACCTGTTTTCGGGCGTTGAGTCAGATCCATTTGTCGACGGTACATACAATTATGGAAGATCAGCAAAAGAGAGCAGACATCAAAGAGCCCTCCGATTCGCTGAAAATACCCGAGTTCATGAGGGATCCCGAGGCGGCGGGTCCGGTGATTCACCTACAACCAGGCGACGCGAACCTGTCGGCTCCGGATGAACACACCTCCGAAGTGAACGCCGCTCTTCGGCGGGCCCTCTCCGAGTGCCAGCCCGGGCCAACCGGTTCTCAGGCCCTTATAAAGGTCCATATCGGTGAACGAAAATGCGAGACGCGTATGAAGCCGGATTACGCCCGGGGAGCGAGCGAATTCCTGCAGGAGCATGGGAGCCAGTCCGTGGTGGCGGGCGATACCACCGTGGCCTACACCGGCCCGAGAGGACATGAGGAGAATCCGGAGGATGATTCATCCGCCTACCTCCAGCTGGCCGCCGAACACGGCTGGACGGCGGATGGCCCCGCGGGGATTCCCTTTGTGGTACTGGATCGGCCCGAAACCTGCCGGGATAGGGGCTTTGCATTCGAACAACCATATCAGCGCACCCTTGTGGACAACACCGGGCTATTCGATGATTTCCACCCGGCCGGTGGCTTCCTTGCGGCCGACTCGGTGGTGAACTTCGCCCACCTCACCCTTCACGGGCTCGCGGGTGTGGCCGGATGCATGAAAAGTATTGCCATGGGCTGCGCCGCCCTTCCCGGCAAACTCCGCATGCATCAGTCGCTGCTGCCGGAATTTGACCCCGCTCGCTGTGAAAGATGCGGGCTCTGCGTCGCACACTGCCCCGTTGAGGCCCTGACCCTGCCGGACGAGGCGGACGTACCTCGGGTCAACCCGGATCTGTGTATAGGCTGTGGGGAATGTGAGGCGGTCTGTGCTCCACGCAATGCCGCCGTAACGTTGGAGGGAAAAGAGATTGAGGACTGGACCCGCGGACAGAACACGCTGCCGGTGCGAATGTCCGACTACGTCATCGGCCTTATGAACGGACGATGGGACGACGTGGTGCATGTGCTGCACATGTATTCCATCACCGAACGTTGCGACTGCCTGAACACGCAACAGGAGCCGATGATAACGAAAGATCCCGGTTTTCTGATTGGCCGCAACCCCTTCGCCGTTGATCGTACAGGAGCAGCAATACTGCGGAAGGAACTGGAGCGGGAAGGGTATGACCCCGGGGAGGAGCTTCTGGAAACCGCCGACCGTGCGGCGGAACACGTCCGGAATACCTACGGTATAGTTTCGGACCTCCCGGTGAAGGAAATATCGCTGTGATGTGTACGGCCGGGTTGCCACAGACACCCGGCAGCCCCCGCCACAACTCGGGCGATTGGCGTGATGTGAACGGAGTTGAGAAGTCAGCGAGCAGAACACAGGGAACGGATACCGATTCTCTTCTACTTCTGGAACCCCGAAGGAGGAACAGGTAATGGTTGAAGAGCACAAAAATTACATCGACGGTCAATGGGTCGAATCGGAAAGCGGACGCACTTTTGAGGTGCACAATCCCGCTCGCCTGTCGGAGGTCACCGGAAGATTTCCGCTTTCTTCAGAACAGGACGTGGACCGGGCCATCCGGGCGGCCAAAAAGGGGTTCAGCACGTGGACGGAATTCTCCCCTCAGAAGCGCGCGGGGATCCTCAAAGATGCCCGGCAGCTGATGAAGGAACGCCGGGAGGAGATCGCCCAGATTCTCACCCGGGAAAACGGCAAGACGCTGGAGGAGGCGCGGGGCGAAATAGATTACGCTCTCTCCGATATGGAGTTCCAGATCGCGGAAGGGATGCGCATGGCGGGGGAGACCATGCCCGTCACGATGTCCGGGGTCAATGCCTACAGCATACGCGTGGCTGTGGGGATAGTGGGCGTTATCACTCCCTGGAACTTCCCGTTCAACGTGCCCACCGCCAAATGCGTTCCGGCTCTTGCGAGCGGTTGTGCGGTTATCTTCAAACCCGCCAGCCAGACCTCCCACACCGGCATCAAACTCGTTGAGCTTTTCGAGGATGCCGGGGTGCCGGAGGGAGTGATCAATTGCGTCCTGGGCAGCGGCAGGGAGGTCGGCAACGCCATCGCCTCCGATCCACGGATGGACGCCATCACCTTCACCGGTTCAACGGAGGTAGGCCGGACAATAAACGCGTTGGCCGCAGAAAACCTCGTGCGAACGCAACTCGAGATGGGCGGGAAAAACGGTGTCATAGTGCTGAAAGACGCCGACATAGAGGCCGCCGTATCTGACACCATCAGCGCGGCATTTGGCACCTCCGGCCAGAAATGCACGGCCACAAGCCGGGCTATAGTCGTAGACGAGATCGCGGATGAATTTGTGGAGAAACTGCTTGAGGGGGTCCACAGCATCCGCGTTGGGGAGGGTACCGAGGAGAACGTGGACATAGGCCCCGTTACGGGTAAGGACCAGCTTGAAAAAATCCTGAGCTACATCGAACTGGGACAGGAGGAAGGTGCCAGGCTGCTTACTGGAGGCCAGCGCCTCACCGGGCCCGACTACGATGATGGGTGTTTTGTCGCCCCCACCGTCTTTGATGAGGTCACCCCCGAGATGCGGATCGCCCGGGAGGAAATCTTCGGACCCGTTCTCTCGATCGAACGGGTCAGGGACTTTGAGCAGGCCCTTGGGGTCCATAACGACACCCCGTATGGACTCTCCGGCTCACTCTATACCCGCAATCTCGAGCAGGCCCAGAAATTCGTTCAGCGGGCCGATGTTGGTGTCACCCATGTCAACCTGATGACCGCCCTGAATGAACCGCAACTGTCCTTCGGGGGGATGAAGGATTCCGGCTACGGCATCCCGGAGGCCGGACGAACGGGTATGGATTTCTACACCGAACAGAAAGTCGCCTACGTGAAATACAAATGAGCGGGAGTAATCATGGGCAATAACAATGAACGGGGCCCGAGACATCTGCCCCCATCGGGAGGAAGTTACCGGCCACTGTCATCGGATCAGATCGGGCGAATCCATGAGACGGCGCTCCGGGTGCTGGAGGAAGTCGGCGTTCGGGTGGAATCCCCACGGATAAGGGCCATTTACACGGACAACGGGTGTTCGGTGGATTCTTCCGGGGATCGCGTTTTGCTGCCGCCCGAGGTGGTCGAACACGCACTTGCCGACGCCCCCGACGTCGTCACTCTGTGGTCCAGAGATGGTTCGGAGATAGAGCTCTCGGGCAACCGTATCCACTTCGGCACCGGGGGCGCCGCCACTCAGGTGCTGGATATAGAGACCGGAGAAAAGCGGCCGTCACGGGCCCGGGATAACTATGAACTGGCACTGCTGGCCGATCAGCTCCCGGAGATCGATTTTTTCGTGCGGCCCGCTTCGGCCCGTGATATATCCGACCGTGAGATGGCGGTCAACGAGTTCTACGCCTCGATGTCCGGCACCCGGAAACACGTGATGGGCGCACCGTACAACCCGGCCGGAGTCCGGAAAGTAACCGAACTTGGCGAGGTGCTTGCGGGCGGACACCGGGAGCTCAGCGAACGCCCCTTCCTGTCTTTCATTCTGACGATCGTCCGCAGCCCATTGCACCTGGACAGGATGGGAGGTCACACCCTCGTCCGGGCCGTCAGACAGGGCGTGCCCATCACGATTTCCTGCCCCCCCATGATGGGATTTTCGGCACCTCTCACGCTTGCCGGCACACTTACGCAGCTGCACGCAGAAGAGATGGCCGGTCTCTCGCTGGCCCAGATGATACGCCCCGGCGCCCCCGTTATTTACGGCGGAGTTCCCTCGGTCACTGAAATGCACAGAGTGCGTTACCTTGCCGGTGCCGTTGAGTTTGGTATGATGAACGCCGCCGTGCCGCAGCTTTCCCGATACATCGGGATCCCCAATTACAACTCCGCCGGGGCCACCGAAGCAAAGCAACCGGATATCCAGGCCGTCTATGAGAAGAGTTTTTCTCTTCTCCAGTGTGCACTCTCCGGCTCAAACTGCATCCATCACGCCGCGGGCATGCTTGAGTCGCTGCTCACCGTAAGCGCCGAACAGATCATAATCGATCACGAGCTGATCCAGATGGCCCGGCAAGCCGTCGAAGGTATCAAGGTCAGCGAGGAAACTCTGGCCTTTGAGGCCATCCGCCAGGGAGTGAAAGAAGGCAACTTCCTGTCCCTTGAACATACGATTGATCATCTGCGCGATGAGATTGCCGAACCGCTTCTTGCCGAAAGGAGCGGGAAGGACCACAAACGGCAAATAAGTGTCGACCGGGTCCGGGAAAAGGCAAAGGACCGGGCGAAGAAACTTCTGGCAAAGGCCGCACAGGAGGACTCGGAACCGGTGATCCCGCCGGAGAAAAATGCCGAGATCCGTGAACGTTTCAGTATTCAGTTTGACCGTTGAAAGGATATAGCCGATGAAATGGAAGGAAAACTGGAGAGCGGTAAAAGGTCACTTTACGGACTGGTGGAATCAGGAAGGTCTGGTGATCGCCATACCCGCTCCCCTCTCCGAACCACGAGAGGGCATTAAGCCCCCACCGGAAACCGACGACCTCGAGACCGCATGGCTTGACCCAGAATACCGGCTCCAGCGCGGCCTTCATGCCATGGCAAGCACCTACTGGGGCGCCGATGCGTTCCCCTCCTTTAACACCATGATCGGGCCCGGCTCGCTTGGTTCGCTCCTGGGAGCCGAACCTGTGCTCGAACCCTCGACGGTATGGTACAAACCCTGCATCGACGACCCGGACAGTTACGGCACAATCGAGCTTCAGGTGGAGAATAATCGATGGCTCGATATTCACATGGCCATCGTGGAGATCGCACTGGAGAACGCCCGGGGACGGTTTCTGGTTGGCATGCCCGATCTGATCGAGAATATCGATACTCTGGCCGCCTTGCGGGGCAGTGAAACCCTCCTGATGGATCTGATTGAACGGCCGGATTGGGTCACAGAAAAACTGACGGAAATAAACCGGGCCTTCTTCGAGGCGTTCGACCTTTTCTACGACCAGATAAAGGACGAAGAGGGGGGGAATGTATTCCAGGCGTTCGGGCTGTGGGGGCCCGGAAAGACCGCCAAGGTGCAGTGCGATTTCTCCTGCATGATATCGGAAACGATGTTCAACAAATTCGTCGTTCCCTCCCTGACCGAACAATGCGAATGGCTGGATTACGCGATGTATCACCTCGACGGCACCACGGCATTGCAACATCTGGACGCGCTTCTGGAGATAGAACCTCTGGATGCGATCGAATGGACCCCACAGGCCGGCGTGGAGGGCGGAGGAGATCCCCGGTGGTATGAAATGTACCGCAGGATCAAAGATGCCGGGAAAAGCGTCCAGCCCGTAGGGGTGAACCCGGACCAAATCCGCCCCCTGCTTGACGAAGTGGGACCCAACGGGCTGTACATCAGCACTCATGCCGATACGCCCGACGACGCAAAGAGGATCGCTGAAATGGCCGATCAATACCGATAGGTGGACGCTGTAAAGCGGATTCCGGTATAGCGCCCCGGCAACTAACCCGCATATTTCATGAATTCCGAAGTGATATTACTATAAACCAGTTCTGCACTGTACCTTACTACGCTTGTTACCATGATGATTTGCACACACCCTGTACTGAGTGCTTTTTCAAATAAACGGCAGGAATTCACCCTGTCGGGAGCACCCTCAGCCGCCAGTTGGCGGTTTCATTGGGGAGAGACTGTCAGACCGTTCGGACGGCTACAGTGAACCAGTCCCGGTCTTCCCTATGACGAAAGAGGCTTCTGCCTCTATGCTTTGGCAGGCTGCAGTTGGGGTACCCCGCGGCCGCGGGACCGAGCCGTCAGCCCGTATATTGGATCGGTAATAACTCTCTTGCTGTCAGGCAACAATTATTTTCCCCCGTGGCGCCCCCCAGAGGTGTTTATCCGTCTGGCGCCTGTTCGGGCATCGGTTCGGGAGGCTTGGCCCTCTCCCGCAGAAACATCACCACCCCAAATACAACGAGTGGCACGCATACGAGCTGCGCCGCGCTCATCCCCAGCCATACTCGTTCGGTGGCCCGTACCATCTCATTGGCATAGCGGGCAGTTCCATAGAGAATGCAATACAGCCAGGCCACCTCTCCCATCCGCCACTGACGGGGTAGCATGAGCGTGAGAAACAGGAAAATCAAGAAGTTATACCCCACAGCATATAACTGAGTCGGATGCACCGGCTGAGACCACAGATCGGACGGCTCCACCAGCGGAGGCGTCCGGGTGAGTTGATCAAGAAACGGCAGGCTACCGGCGATATGTTTGTCGCCCACGTTGTACACTTCTCTGGCCGCGTTGCCGGGCCTCAAGATACGGGGAAAACGCAATCCGGGCGGGAAGGTGGTGATTCGCCCGTAGCAACACCCGTTGAGAAAGCACCCTATTCTCCCAAACGTATGGGCCAGCGGGACGACGCTCGCCGCGACGGTGAGGGTGGCCCGGATCGGCAACTTGCGGCGAAAGGCCATCAGGAAAAAACCAATCCCACCTCCTATGAGCCCGCCGTAAAAAACCAGTCCTCCCCTGTCTATACGTATAATCTCCAGCGGGTTGGCTCCAAAACCCGCCTCCTCCCAGAACTGGATGACGTAAAAGAGTCTGGCACCCACGACGCCGCCGAACAGACCGACAACGGCTGAATCGAACAGGGCCACCGGATCAACCCCCATCCTGGCCGCCCTTCCCCGCCCGATGTAGAGCGCGAGCAGAAAGCCGAGCATAATCATCACACCATAGGAGGCCACTGTCAGTTCGCCGCCCCACGGCAGCGGAATATCAATCAGATAAGGATACATTGGAATACACCCAATCAACGGAAGGGTAGACAAACAGAACTAATTATCCAGGATAATATCCTGGCATTCTCCAAGCGGCATATTATCGATCAGGCGTGTCTCCCCCACATAAACGGCAAGGGCAGCGACGGAATCACCGGCAACCTTCTCCACCGACTGTAGATCGTCCGGCGAGACGATCTCCAGGTATTCCACCCGGGCCTGAGGATAGTCATCCAGCAGCTCTTGCATGCGCTCTTTGATCGCCTCTGCAGACCTCTCACCACCTTGAAAACACCTCTGAGCCTCTCGAAGAGCCCTGTACAGGCAGACGGCCTCCTCGCGCTGAGTGGGCGAAAGATATTCGTTTCGACTGCTCACCGCCAGGCCGTCGGACTCACGGACAGTGGGGAGAACACAGAGTTCAACGGGGAAATTCAGATCACGGGTCATGCGCCGCAACACAACCGACTGCTGGAAATCCTTACGCCCGAAAAACGCCCGCTCCGGCTCGCAGATATTGAACAGCTTGGTAACGATCGTCAGAACGCCCCTGAAATGCCCCGGGCGATGTCGGCCACAGAGCACATCGGTGAGTTGCTCCTGAATCACGAAGGTGGAGTACCCCGCCGGATACATACAGCGTTCCGAGGGCGCAAAAACAGCCTCTGCACCATTTTCTTCGGCTTTCCGCACATCCTCCTCAAGCCGCCTGGGATACGCCTCGAGGTCCTCATCCTCACCGAACTGAGTCGGATTCACAAATACGCTGACCACAGAACGGTCGCACCGATCATCGCTTCCACGAATCAGATTCAGATGTCCCTCATGAAGGGCGCCCATGGTGGGAACCAGCCCGACCGACAGGCCGGCCTCATGCCACCGGCGCACCCGGCTTCTGATTTCGTCCGTCTTTCTGTATACTTCCACTACTGTCCTCCGATCTACGACAGCTCATCCACCATTATCGGCACGACCGGTCACTCCCGGCACTCAGGGCACTCTGATTTACCCATCATCCTCCGGAAACATCATAGCATCCGCATAGTGCATCTGAAAGTCCGGCCGGTGTGCCAGTTCTATATAGTCCGCCTCCCGGCTGATCTCGCGGGCCTCCTCACGGCAGGACCGGCACATCAGGGCCACCCGTGCTCCCACCGACGCCGCGTTCCCGATAAATTCGATACGATTGCCGGGCATATCTGGCAGCAGTCCGACTCGTTGGGCACTGGATCGACGGATGAAATTGCCGAACCCGCCGGCCACAAGTATTTCCGGCACTTCGGCGGGTTCGAGGTCAAACTCAGCACATACAACCTGGATCCCTGCCCATATGGCGGCCTTGGCCAGCTGCAGCTCGCGGACATCCTTCTGGGTGAGAACTATGGGGCCTTCGGTTTTGCTTTCGTGAGCGGGAACAAGCACGACGGCCGGTTCTTCATCCACCGTTACCAGGGCATCACTCAGGCCGCCGGGGGCGCCACCCGGCAGGTCGTCTCCACCACGTACACGCCCACCGGAATCTATGACCCCTGCGTCCAGCAGCTCCGCCACTGCATCCAGAAGCCCGCTTCCACAGATTCCCCTGGCGCGTCCGCCGCCGACCACTCCCACTTCAATCCCCTCGTTGATGACCACTTTGTCGATCGCCCCCTCCGATCCGCGCATGCCGTATTTGATCCGCGCACCCTCGAAGGCCGGCCCGGCAGCACAGGAGGCAGAAACCAGGCGATCCCGGTTCCCCATTATAATTTCTCCATTGGTCCCGATATCTATTGCCAGCCTGATGTCGCTGCTGTGTTTCATCCGAGCAGCAACGGCAACGGCAACGGTATCGCTGCCAACATAACCGGAAATGTTGGGTAACACGTGCAGGTTCGCCCCGGGATGGACATCGATTCCCACATCTCCCGCCCGGCAGTCCACAGCATCCCGGACAACCGGCACATAGGGGGCATAAGCTATCGGTTCGGGGGTTACGGCCAGAAGCGTGTGGGTCATAGTGGGATTTCCCACGGCGGTGATCTCATAGATTTCGCCCAGCTCCACTCCCGCCCCGTCGGACAGTTCCAGTATAATCTCGTTCATACAGCCGATAAGCCGTCTGTGAAGCTGATCCAGACCATTTTCATGTTCCTCGGCGTACTGGACCCGGCCAACGACGTCATCTCCAAAATGCACCTGCGGGTTGGTCCGGCTTGCAACCTCCAGCCGATTGCCGGAGGACAGGTCAAGCAGAGATCCCACGATCGTGGTCGTCCCGATATCAAAGGACACACCGAACACTCTGCTGGTGGTGTTTCCCGGCTCAAGGGAAACCACATCGTTTCCCTCCACTGCGGCCGTCACTTTGAAATCGCCATCACGCATCAGCCCGGGCAAACGACGAATCATCTCCAGATCCAGGCTGATCTCCCCCATTTCCTCCGGGAACGCATCCTGAAGACGGTCAACATCGCTGCGCGGAGCGTCGGACCGCGGTTCGCCCACGTCCAGATAGAACTTCCGCACGTTCGGGTTGATATCGAACTGATGTTCTTTCCCCTCGGTAAGGACCACCTGTTCGAAAAAACGAGTCTCATCCGGCACGGTAATAACCGTATCCCGTTCTATCCGCATCTGGCAGCCGAGCCGCATACCCTCGGCCAGTTCCTCCTCCTCCAGATGTCGTCTGTCGGCCGGGGTGGGCTCGGGGGCTTCCCCTTTGACCCGCACTCTGCATTTGCCACAGGTTCCCTCTCCCCCACAGGGAGTATTGAGGATAATCCCGGCCTGACCGGCGGCCTCAACCACGGTGGTCCCGGTGAGCACAAAAACATTTCGTCCTTCAGGCTGAAAAGTTACTCGAACTGTCTCTCGCGTCATTTATCTTTCTCCTCACTACACGTTATCCCCTGCGACGGCCAACCAGACCCCTCCGATCATTCTGCACGCGGCGGGTCCGCCCACGTGATGATTCGGTTTCAGAAACCCATATCCAGCGCACCCTCGGGGGCAGGCTGGTACTCGAACGGCTCCATGCTGTAGGTTCCTCTACCCTGGGTAAGAGACCGCAGCTTGCTGGCAAATCCAAACAGTTCGGCCAGAGGAGCCTCGGCACGGATGACCCGCAGATTATCCCGCGACTCCACCTTATTTATCTCGCCCCGACAGGTGGTGACGTTACTGATCACATCGCCCATATTATTCTCCGGCACGACGATTTCAAGCCGCATAACCGGCTCGAGCAGCTGAGGTTCTCCTTCTTCCATGGCTTCATTGAGAGCTCGTACGGCGGCCGCCTCGAATGCCAGTTCCGTTGAATCCACCGGATGTGTTTCCGCATCCAGAAGGACCGCCCGGACGTTGATGAGGGGATAACCGAACAGTGGGCCTGTGGCTCCCTGGGGCAGCGACCGTTCAATCGCTCGGGCAAAATGCAGCGGTAGCGTATCCTTGCTTACCTGATTATCGAACTCAATGCCTTCCGGCGAATCGATCGGTTCAAACCGCATTCTCACCCGGGCAAACTGGCCGCGTCCGTCGGCCTCTTTATCAAACGTTTCGGTGACGGTAACTTCCTCTTTCAGGCTTTCACGGTAGGAGACCCTGGGTTCTCCCACATTGGCGTCAACATTGAATTCCCGCAGCAGACGGTCGCGAATTATATCAAGGTGAAGCTCCCCCATTCCGCTTATGAGCAGCTGACCGGTCTGCTGGGAAACCTCCGCCCGGAACGTGGGATCCTCGCGGGCCAGTTCATCCAGCGCCTCATCAAGTTTATCTTTTTCCGCCTGGCTGTGGGGCTCGATGGCCATTGAGACCACGGTATTGGGGAACCGCATTCTCTCAAATATTATCGGCTCATGCTTATCACAGAGGCTGTCCCCGGTAACGGAGTCTTTGAGCCCCTTTGCCGCCACGATGGAGCCCGGGCCGGCTTCGTCCAGTTTTTCCCGGTCATCGGCGTGCATCCGATACAGCTGGGTGACATGCTCCATCTGCTCCTGATTCGCGTTATAGATCCGCGAACCGGCCTCGAGTGTGCCGCTATACACACGGACATAAAACAGGTCGCCGTGCTTTTCGCTCTGGATTTTGAAAACGATACCGCTGAACGGTTCCTCCCTGACGGGAGCTCTCTGGATCTGTTCACCGGTTTTCGGGTGACGCCCGGAGGCCGGCGGGACTTCACTGGGGGCGGGGAGACAATCGCAGACGGCATCTATGAGCGGCTGAATCCCCTTATTGCGCAGCGCGGCACCACAGAGAACCGGCTGCACATCACCCGATACACAGGCCTCCCTCATCGCCTCGAGCAGATCGTTCTCAGAAATATGCTCATCGCCAAGATATTTATCAGCCAGCCAGTCCACCATCTCGGCGAGCGTATCCACGATCTGCTCCCGGTATAATTCGACATCCTCCTCGTATTCCGCCGGCACATCTCGGATATCGTATGTGGCCCCCAGCGTGTCCTCCTCATAAAAGAGCGCTTCCCGGTGTACCAGATCGATAACCCCCCTGAACTCATCCTCCTCGCCGATCGGCAGCTGGACGGGCAGAGGGGTCGCCTCCAGCCGGTCCTCCATATCAGCCACGGCCCGGAAGAAGTCACTCCCCTGGCGATCGAGCTTGTTGACAAAACATATCCGCGGCACATCATAACGTTCCGCCTGGTGCCAGACTGTCTCGCTCTGTGCCTCAACTCCGCCCACACCACAGAAGACCACGATCACCCCGTCCAGCACCCGCATGCACCGCTCAACCTCAGCCGTAAAATCAACGTGCCCGGGGGTGTCAATTATATTGATCTGATGTTTCCTGTCGCGCCGACCGGTCTCCCGATCATCCCTGTTCTGCCAGAAACAGCTTGTGGCGGCGGAGACGATGGTGATCCCTCTCTCCTGTTCCTGGGGCTTCCAGTCCATTTTGGCGGTGCCATCATCGACACTGCCGAGCCTGTGAGAGCGACCGGTATAATACAGTATCCTCTCCGTAACCGTAGTTTTCCCGGCATCAATATGGGCGGCAATACCGATATTTCTGACCTGTTCCAGATCCATAAAAAGCGTCTGAGCTGAGGGGAAAGAAAGCGGACAAAAAACAAGCGGACAGACCTGAGGAGATGGCTCAAGCCTGTCCGCAGAGCAGATTGATCAGCGAGAAAAGTGGGAGAAGTCCCTGTTGGCCTCGGCCATTCGGTGCGTATTTTCCCGTCGCGTGTAGGCCGCACCCTCTTTCCTGTAGGCATCGGTGATTTCCTCGGCCAGTGAGACGTAAGTGGGCTGGCCGTCAGTACTTGTGGCAGCCTCCAATATCCATCTTATCGCCAGAGATGTCTGCCGTTTGGGAGGCACTTCGGCGGGAACCTGATACGTCATCCCCCCGATTCTGCGGGAACGGGTTTCGATGACAGGTTTCACGTTATCGAGAGCCTGTTCGAAGGCCTCGAGAGCTCCCACCTCATCCTCCGTCCGGTCGTTGACGATACCCATTGCCTTATAGAAGATTTTTTCCGCAACGCTCTTCTTGCCCCCGATCATGAGGCTGTTGATGAACTTCGTCACCAACTTGCTCTCATATCTCGGATCAGGCTTGAGAAACTGTTCTGTACTGCGAAACTTCAACGCCATCGTCGAAAATCCCTTCTCCTGAACGAATTAGCTTATAAAGTGATGCTCGTGGCAACTACGGCTTTTTAACGCCATATTTTGAGCGACTTCTCTGTCTTCCCTCGACCCCCATCGCATCCATAGTTCCTCGCACGATATGGTAACGGACGCCCGGAAGATCTCGCACACGGCCTCCGCGCACCAGCACGATATTATGTTCCTGCAGGTTATGCGATTCACCGGGGATATAGGCCGTTACCTCCCGGCCGTTACTGAGCCGCACCCGCGCCACTTTTCGCAGCGCTGAATTCGGTTTCTTCGGGGTGCGCGTCGTCACGTGCAGACAGACGCCCCGTTTCTGAGGACATCCCTCCAGCATGGGGGAATTCGTTTTCTTGGGCTTTTGCTCTCGTCCTTTGCGAACGAGCTGATTTATCGTAGGCACTTCTGAACGACCTCCTTATATTTGCATTGCAGTTCCATTGGCAACGTATTTTACTCGGCTTCCTGTCCTTCCGCAAGCGCTTTGCCCTCGGAAGTATCGATCTGTTCCATTTCGCCGCGGGCAAAGGACCGGAAACCGGTACCCGAGGGAATAAGATGCCCCAGAATCACGTTTTCCTTCAGGCCTTTGAGCTCATCGCTTTTGCCCGCCAGCGCCGCTTCAGTCAGGACTCTGGTCGTGTTCTGGAACGATGCCGCACTGATAAAGCTGTCGCTTTTCAACGCTGCCTTGGTAATACCCAGCAGCGCGGGCTCGGCCGTGGCGGGTTTCCCGCCCTGTTCGGTTATCTGGCGGTTGGCCTCCCGGAAATCATATTTGCGAACCAGTTTGCCCGGCAACAGTTCGGTATCCCCTCCGTCGGTAATCTTCACCCTTTCCGTCATCTGGGCAATTATGATCTCAAAATGTTTATCGTCGATAGTCACGTCCTGGGCCCGATAAACATCCTGGATTTCCTTGAGCATATACTGATGCAGGGCTTCTTCCCCGCTGATCCGCAGTATATCTTCCAGAATCAACGGTCCATCGACCAGTGCCTCGCCGGCACTGACCCGTTCTCCTTTATTCACCCGCATATGCTTCCCGGTGGGTACTTTATGCTCGACTTCATAACCCGTATCTGGATCTTCGACTATCACCACGATTTTCCCGCGTTTACGCTCGATATCGGCCACGATACCATCAATTTCGCTCATCACAGCAGGGTCGTCAGGGTCTCTGGCCTCAAACAGTTCCGTCGCCCTGGGCAATCCACCGGTAATATCCTGCGTTCGTCGCACTTCCCGGAGCGTCCGCGCCAGGCGCGTTCCGGCCGTAATCTCATCACCCTCATCGACCTCTATAATCGCCTTTTCGGGAACCGGGTAGAGGGCCTGGATATCACCATCTTCGTCTTCAAGAACAATCTGGGGATGCATATCGCCCTCATGCTCCATGATGACCTTCCGTGAGGTGCCGTGTTCCTCATCCTTTTCGATCCGGAACGTTTTCCCCTCGACGATATCCTCATATTTCACAGTACCGTCCACCTCGGCGATAATGGGGGTATAATGGGTGTCCCATTCCGCTATGATATCCTCTTCGGAGGCCTCATCATTCTCCGTCAGACTCATCTCCGCACCGAGGGGAACGGTATGACGTTCAACCTCCCGGTTCTGTTCGTCGCGGAGCACTATTTCCCCCTGCCGCCCGATAACAACTTCTCGTCCGTCAGGAGAAATGGCCGTGCGAAGCCCGTCGAACTCCAGAACGCCCCCTTTACTGGCGCGAATTTCACTCTCCTCGGCTCCTCCCATGGCCACACCACCGATGTGAAAGGTTCTCATCGTGAGCTGAGTCCCGGGTTCACCGATCGACTGGGCGGCTATAATCCCCACGGCCAGTCCCCGTTCGGCCATTCGTTTCCGCGCACGATCCATACCGTAACACATGGCGCAGATCCCCTCTGGAGCCTCACAGGTCAGCGGTGAACGTACCCGAATTTTCATACGCGGATCAAACTCCTCGATCCGATCGGCAATTTCTTCCGTGATGAGCTGGTTTTCCTCCACTATAACCTCATCATGGACAAGATCCACGACGTTATCCCGTGCGATTCGCCCGACGATGATGTCCGAAAGCGGCACTTCTATTCGGTCGCCTCTCACCACGGGACCTTTTGTGATGCCATTGCTCGTTTCGCAATCCCTCTGCGTAATTATCACGTTCTGAGCAACATCGGCAAGACGACGGGTGAGATAACCGCTGTCGGCCGTCTTCAAAGCAGTATCGGCCAGACCTTTACGAGCGCCGTGGGTGGAACTGAAGTATTCAAGGACATCCAGGCCCTCACGGAAGCTGGCCCGGATGGGCGACTCAATGATCTCACCGCCGGGCTTGGCCATAAGCCCCCTCATCCCGGCAAGCTGTCTGATCTGCTGGCCTTTGCCCCGTGCACCGGATTCAAGCATCAGAAGCACCGGATTGTTATACGGTTTTCCGTCCCTCTCATCATTTCGCAGAGCCTCAAAAACCTCCTCAGCGACCTCCTCCGTGGTGGCATTCCACTCATCTATGACCCGCTGGGAACGCTCCACCTCCGTTATGGCTCCCTCGCGGTAATGTTCCATAATCTCCTCCACAGTATCCTCGGTCTCCTGTATGAGCTCCTCTTTGTTCCCGGCCGGTCTAAGATCCGTCATTGCGAATGATATGCCGGCCTGCGTGGCCGTTTTGAATCCAATATCCTTCATATCATCCAGCATGTGAACGGTTTCCTCACGACCCAGCCGGTCATAACAGTCGTCGATGATCCTGTCGAGCCCGCCGCTGGCCAGCGTATAATTATAAAATGGCAAACCATCCGGAAGCGTATCATTGAAGATGATTCGCCCGACAGTCGTATTCATGAACTTCTCCGCTGTCGCCGCCTCCTCCTCTGACCCATCGACGGTCTCCTCAATGCCCACGGTCCGGACCTTCACCCGGTCATGAATCTCCACCTGATCCGCACAGTAGGCCATGAAAACCTCATGGGTACTGCTGAAATCCCGGATCTCTTCCTGTTCCTCACGGGGTTCAAGCGTCATGTAATAAGATCCAAGCACGATGTCCTGGGAGGGGCTGATAATCGGACGGCCGCTCTGAGGCGTGAACACATTATGGGGAGCCATCATGAGGGTTTTGGCCTCCACCTGCGCCTCCACACTGAGGGGCAGATGTACGGCCATGGCGTCACCATCAAAGTCAGCGTTGAACCCCCCACAGACCAGGGGATGCAGCCGGATGGCGTTTCCCTCTACCAGCACCGGCTGAAAGGCCTGAATTCCCATTCTGTGCAGTGTCGGTGCCCGGTTCAGCAGCACCGGATGCCCCTCGATCACTTCATCCAGAATATCCCATACCTCATCCGTCCGTGCTTCAAGCTCTTTTTTGGCCGACTTCACAGTCTCGGCCACGCCCCGTTCTTTCAGTTTTCTTATGATGAACGGCTGGTAAAGCTCCAGGGCAATCTTCTTGGGCAGACCGCACTGGTGCAACTCCAGTTCCGGCCCAACCACAATGACACTCCTGGCGGAGTAGTCCACCCGCTTACCCAGCAAATTCTCCCTGAACCGACCCTGCTTCCCCTTTATCATGTCGGTCAGCGATTTCAGAGGCCGGTTTGTGCTCCCCAGCACGGGACGCTTACACCGACTGTTGTCAAACAGAGCATCCACGGACTGCTGCAGCATCCGCTTCTCGTTGCGGATGATGACATCCGGAGCATTCAGATCCATCAGCTTCTTGAGCCGATTGTTGCGATTTATGATACGCCGGTAGAGGTCATTCAGGTCACTTGAGGCAAAATTCCCACTCTCCAGCAGGACCAGGGGCCGGAGCCCGGGCGGGATGACCGGAATCGTCTCCATGATCATCCATTCTGGATTATTATCGCTCTTTCGCAAAGCATCGGCTTCGGTCAGCTGTTTTATGATCTTCTTTCTTCGGGCCTTCGAGGTGCTCTCCTGCAGCTCCATGCGCAGTTCGCTGCAGAGCTGCTCAAGATCCAGATCCCGCAGCAGCTGTTTTACCGCTTCGGCCCCCATACTGGCCTCAAAAGCATGACGCCCGTACTGATGAACCGCCTCTCGATACTCCTCTTCCGTCATCATCTGCCGGTATTCAAGCGGGGTATCCTTGGGGTCGGTCACCACAAAGTTCTGAAAATATATTACGCGCTGCAGATCCGTGCTTTTCACCCCCAGCAGATTACCCAGACGGCATGGCATACTTTTGAAGAACCATATGTGCACCACCGGCGCGGCGAGGTTTATATGCCCCATCCGTCTCCGCCGGACCTTGCTGTGAGTGACTTTCACCCCGCATCGGTCACACACGATCCCCTTGTGTTTCATCCCACGATATTTTCCGCAGCTGCATTCCCAATCACGTTCCGGGCCAAAAATCCGTTCACAGAACAGCCCATCACGCTCAGGACGGTAGGTGCGGTAATTAACCGTCTCTGGTTTCTTCACCTCGCCATAGGACCAGCTGCGAATATCCTCAGGCGAAGCAAGGGTTATTCTGACGTTCCCGTATTCATTTATTTTCTCGTATCCTGCGTCGGACATAGCATGACCTCCCATACGAGCAGGCCCTTGAGGCCCGCTCCGCCGTCGGTTTAAATTGCGGGAAAAGATTGAAACGAAAGTACATCATTGCGGGCATGGAGAGTACGCAACACCTGACACCACACCAGTGCTGCCGAATGACGTTTAGAAGGACTCCTTCTCCAGCCTGAGATTAAGGCCCAGTCCTCTGATTTCATTCGCAAGCACCTCAAATGCAACCGGTATTCCGGCCTCCAGCACATTGGTACCTTTGACCATCGATTCGTATATCTTGGTCCGTCCGTCCACATCATCGCTTTTGACCGTCAGCAGTTCCTGCAGCACATGAGCGGCACCATACGCTTCAACAGCCCAGACCTCCATCTCCCCGAAGCGCTGGCCACCGTACCGGGCCTTGCCACCAAGGGGCTGCTGGGTGATCAGAGAGTAGGGCCCGGTGGCTCGGGCATGCACTTTATCGTCAACCAGGTGGTCGAGTTTCATCATGTACATGTAGCCCACGGTCACCCCCTGATCGAACGCCTCGCCGGTCCGCCCGTCATAAACGGTGGCCTTCCCATCCTCAGGAAGACCCGCCTCGCGGAGATAATCCCGAATTTCCTCCTCCGACGCCCCGTCAAAGACCGGCGTTATCGCCTCAAAGCCGAGTGTCTTAGCGGCCCAGCTCAGGTGCGTTTCCAGTATCTGTCCAACGTTCATCCGGCTCGGCACACCAAGCGGATTCAACACCACCTCGACCGGAGTCCCATCGTCCAGAAATGGCATGTCCTCCTCGGGCACTATTTTGGCAACAACGCCCTTATTACCATGCCGCCCGGCCATTTTATCGCCCACCCCCATTTTCCGTTTGGTCGCCACATAAACACGGACCATCTCCAGCACACCACTGGGCAGCTCATCTCCTTTGCTGAGTCGCGTGGTCCGGCTATCACGCTCAGTGCACAGTTCCTGGACCTTCTGAGCAAATGGCTCAAAGGCGGCCCGAGCCTTCTTCCTCAACCTCTCACCGCTTATCTCGACATCATTCAGGCTGAACTCCTCGGCCATCTCCGCTATGTCGGTCGTGCCGAGCCCCTCCTCCAGGTCAATAACCTGCTGAGTGGACGCATCAACGACCGGGCCCCCGAGAACCTTTTCCAGCACCTCAAGCGCCTGCCGGAACTGTCCGGCAATCTTCTCGTTGTATTCAGCCTCCAGCTCCTCGATCCGATCGTCAACCTCCAGGCGCTCCTCATCGGTGAGCGCGGATCGCCGACTGAACCTTTCGGTATGGACCACAACCCCATCCGTCCCACTCGGCACCGTCATGGACTCGTTCCGCACGTCCTCTCCGGCCTTGCCAAAAATCGCGTAAAGGAGCTTCTCCTCCGGTGACAGCTCGCTGCGGCTTTTCGGCGACACCTTACCGACGAGAATATCGCCGGACTCAACCCACGTACCCTCGCGGATAATCCCATGTGAATCAAGGTTGCCGAGTTGCTCTTCCGATACGTTCGGGATATCCCGTGTAAACTCTTCTTTGCCCAGCTTGGTCTCGCGGATCTCCGTCTCAAAAGACTCAATATGGACTGACGTGTAGGCGTCGTCCTTGACCATCTTTTCGCTGATAACAATCGCATCCTCGAAATTATACCCATCCCACGGCATGAACGCACACAACAGGTTCCGCCCAAGGGCCAGTTCCCCGTTCGCCGTGGCCGGCCCATCGGCGATTATTTCGCCCTCCTCAACTTTCTGACCGCTTTCGACAATTGGGCGCTGATTGTAACACGTGCGCTGATTTAACGCCTCAAATTTGGTCAGTGGATATTCATCCTCTTCATCTATTACTATCCGCTCACTGTCAACGTAAGTGACGGTCCCCTCTTTGCGCGATTTAACGGTCAGCGAGGAGTTCCGGGCCACATCCTTCTCCATCCCCGTCCCCACAAGCGGGGCCTCGGTCTGGAGAAGCGGCACGGCCTGGCGCTGCATGTTCGATCCCATCAGAGCCCTGTTCGCGTCGCTGTGTTCCAGAAACGGAATCAGGCTCGCACTCACCCCCACGATCTGCTTCGGGGACACATCCGCATAGTCCACTTCTTCCAGCGGCACCTCCGTAAAATCGCTTTGATATCTGACCAGCACCTCCTGATCGAGATCCATCTCTTCGATGGGTTTATCGGCCGGTAGGATATACTGACCCGTCTCTTCATCCGCACGGAGGTAATGCACCTCATCGGTCAGCTCTCCGTCTTTCATCACCCTGTATGGAGTAACGAGAAACCCAAACTGATCGGTCTCAGCAAATGTTCCCAGGGACGTAATCAGACCGATATTGGTACCCTCCGGAGTTTCGATCGGACAGATGCGACCGTAGTGGGAAATATGCACATCCCGCACGTCAAAACTTGCCCTCTTCCTGTTCAGCCCCCCCGGCCCCAGCGCGCTCAAACGACGTTCATGGGTCAGCTGGGCAATTGGGTTGGTCTGGTCAACGATCTGCGACAGTTCGCTCCGCCCGAAGAAGTAATTCAGCGCAGAGCTGACGGTCTTGGAATTTATAAGACTCTTGGGCGTGAACTCGTCCGGATCCTTCAGGTTGAGCCTCTCTTCCACCGTCCGGCGCATCTTGAGGAACCCCTTGCGTATCTCGTCCTGCGCCAGTTCACCAATCGTCCGCACGCGCCTGTTCCCGAGATGGTCAATATCATCGACGGTGCCTTCTCCAGCCCGAAGGCCTATTACATACTGTATTGCCTCCACCAGATCTTCCGGCCTGAGGGTCTGGTGTTCCAGCGGTATATTTTGACCGAATTTCCGATTCATCCGGAACCGCCCGACCTCCCCCAGACGATACCGGTTAGAATCGTAGAACTTCTCCCACAGCATCTCCTTGGCCTTTTCAAAATTGAACGGCGTGCCCGGCCGCAGATGACCGTACAACTGCTTGACGGCCTGTCGATGGTCCCCGGCATCATCATCCTGCATCGTGTTGATAATCAACATATCCGGGGACTTCTCCACCACCCTGAGTTCCTCCACTCCAGCCTCGGCCAGCTGCTGGGCCTGTTCATCGGTGATCGATTCCCCAGCACTCACCATGGTAACGTCTCCGTCTTCGAACTCCACGGTCTCCGCGCTCACGCGCTCACGCAGTCTCGCCGCCGCGGTACCCGGTGTTATCTCCACGGTTTCAGTTTCATAGAAGGCATCTATGAGATCCTCGTCGGTCGCATGCTCTTCGCTGATGGCCCGCAGCAACAGAGTGACCGGTATTTTCCCGCTCTGATCGAGCCGGCAGCTGAGAATGTCATACCGGTTGGTTTCCATCTCCACCCAGCTGCCACGGTCGGGTATAATTCTGCAGGAATAAAGAGTTCTCTCGCCCGACGCTTCCTCGGAAAAATCACAGCCCGGGCTCCGGTGAAGCTGCATAACGATAATCCGCTCCGCCCCGTTCACGATAAACTCGCCGCCACCCAGCATGATTGGCATATCGCCAAGATACACGCTTTCCTCAACGGCCTCTTCCCCCCTGTGCAGCCGCACCCTTACATGCAGGGGATAGCCATAGGTCAGTTTAAGCTGACGACACTCTTCGGGAGTATATCGCGGTTTTCCCAGGGAGTACCCGAGAAATTCCACCTTTACGCCCTTGCTTTCGTTCTCTATCGGGAAAACTTCCTCCATCACAGCCTGCAGCCCGGTACTCTCCCGCTCTTCCATCGGCACATCGGGCTGAAGAAACCTATCAAAGGACTGACGCTGAATGCGGGTGAGATCGGGGACATTCAGACGCGAGCCAATTTTTGCAAAATTACGCTCTTCCATATTTTTTCCCTTTTTTAACGGGTCGAAAGCACAATATCCATGCGGGATGGCCGGTCGGCCCCTTAATGGGCGACCCGGCCATGGCCAAGACACAGCAAACGTAGAATTGACAGAATAAGCCCGTCCTCCGCATACGGACGGCAGTGCGGAGGCGAGCTTGTATACCCCAGCTCTGTCACGACGGGTCCGATTTTATATACGTTCACTTACTCTCCATGAGGGACGACATCTGCCTCGGCACCGGCCTCCTCAAGTTCTTCCACTGCTTCTTCAGCCTCATCCTTCGGGATGGCTTCTTTAATTGCAGAGGGAGCATCCTCCACAACGGATTTGGCTTCCTTCAGGGCCAGACTGGTCATCGAACGGACAGCCTTGATGACCTGAATCTTATTATCGCCAAAATCCGTGAGCTTGACGTCAAACTCCACGGCTTCCTCTTCCTCCTCTTCGCCCCCCTCGCCTCCTGCAGGAACGGCAGCCCCCGCGGCCGGGGCAGCCATGGCGGACGCCTCCACGTTAAAACGCTCTTCAAAAGCGTCCACAAGCTCAGACAGCTCCATGAGTGAAAACTCTCCGACCTTGTCCAAAATCTCCGTCACCTTCTCAGAATATTCGTTCTCTTTCTGCTCTACGTCTTCTGTCGCATCGGCCATTGTTTACATCCTCCTGAGTTACTCGGTAAAAACTTATACTTATCTCCACGTTCGGTCCAATTCTCTGGTTGACGGATACGTCAACCCTCCTCATCTTCCTTCTTATCTCTAATTTCCCGTAACACGGACGCCAGCCGGAGAGCCGGGCTGTTCAGACAATTCACCAGTCGTCGTGCGGGGGCAGAAATTCCGGCCAGAACCTGGGAAAGCAAAGTTTCACGATCCGGCAGTTCGGCCAGCTTCTCCACCTCCTCCGCAGCCAGTACCTGTCCTTCCGCATAGCCACCCAACACATCCAGTTGCGGTGTCTCCTCCTGAGCCTCGTCAACCGCTTTGGCGGCTCCCACAGGGTCCTCCCCGGTCACAACGGCCGTGGGGCCGTCAACCGCATTCTTCAGTTCGGCAAGCCCCAGTTCCTCGAGAGCTATCTTAAACAGATTGTTGCGGATCACCATCATATCGGCGTTCTGTTCATTCAGCTTTCCGCGGACCTCCGCCGCCTCATTGGCGCCCAGACCCTGGTAGTGGACCAGAACACACCCACAGTCCTCCAGGTCCGAAAAACGTTCCGCCATCTCCTGCACCATATATTGTTTTACTCTGCGGGACATCTCTGCTATTCACTCCCATAACTCATATTGATAGCTTCACACCCGGACTCATCGTGCTTGAAATCACTACATTGCGGAAAAATCTGCCGGTCGCCCCAGGCGGTTTCTGTCGGGTCAGCTGTTCCAGCACAGCCTGCACATTTTCCTGAAGTTGTTCGTCGGCAAATGACAGTTTGCCCACCGGCACGTGCACGTTGCCACCATCGTCGTTGCGAAGCTCCACCTTACCGGCCTTGAACTCCTCAACGGCATCACCAATATCATCCCGCACCGTACCATTTTTCGGCGTTGGCATCAGCCCCCGCGGTCCCAGATAACGGCCGAGTCTGCCCACCTTACTCATCATTTTCGGAGTGGCCAGAGCCACGTCGAAATCCATCCATCCGTCCTCTATACGCTCAACAAGATCATCGGATCCCACCTCGTCGGCACCGGCCTCACGGGCAGCCTCCGCGTCATCACCCTCGGCGAAAACAATCACCCGCACCTCTTTACCGGTTCCGTGTGGAAGCGACAGAGAGGTCCGGACCTGTTGGTCGGTCTGTCGCGGGTCGATGCCCAGCTGTATGGCCACCTCCACTGTCTCATCAAAATCGGCGCCCGGCATGGACCTCACAATATCTATCGCCTTCCCCAGCGAGTACCTCTCCTTGCGGTCCACTTCCGCGCGCGCCTGTCTGTACCGTTTACTTCTATTAGCCATTGTCTAACACCTTTGCGCCCTTAGGGCTACATATGCAAGTCGAACTATCTCAGTCTACAACCTGGATACCGCAGCTCCGAGCCGTACCTTCAATAATCTTCATCGCCGAATCCAGATCATGAGCATTGAGATCCTCCAGTTTTTCCTCGGCAATTTCCCTCACCTGTTCCTGGGTCAGTGTACCGACCGACTCCTTACCGGCCATTCCCGATCCCTTGGCAACATCCGCAGCACGTTTGATCAGATAGGAAGCGGGGGGGCTTTTGACATCAAAATCGTATGACCCGTCACCGTACACCCGGATTTCAACCGGCAGGGGAACGCCCATCTGATCGCTCGTTTTGTCATTGAACTCGTTGATGAACTGCCCGATATTCACCCGATGCTGGCTCAGGGCCGGCCCAAGCGGAGGAGCCGGATTGGCCTGGCCACCGGTAACCTGCAGTTTCAAAGTTACTTTTGGTTGTTTTTTTGCCATATCATAAAACCTGTCTAAAGCGTAACAGAATCACACCTTCATTTCCTCAATCACACTACTGAGCTTCAACCTGCCAGTAGGCCAGCTCTACCGGAGTCGGTCGATTGAAGACCGTTATCACTACCTTGATGCGCCCGGTGGCTGGATTAATCTCCTCAACCTGACCCTTCATATCATGGAAAGGTCCTTCTTTGACCTCAACCATATCCCCCTCCTCAAAGTCAACCTCAAGAACCGGAGTTTCCTCCTCCGCCTCTTCCTCCTGGCCAACGAGATTCGCCACCTCCTCCTCGCTCAACGGCCACGGTCGCTCGGAACCAATAAAATCTCCAACTCCGCTGGTCTCGTGAATCAGATACCACACCGTATCCGGTATACGTCCCTGCTCATCAGCGTCCACCTCCATTATCACGTAACCGGGGTAGAGCTTTCGCTCCACCTCCTGCCGCTTCCCATCACGTATCTCCGTCACCGTCTGTGTGGGAACCATGACATTGGGCACAACATCCTCTTTCTCTTCGAGCTCAATCGCCCTGATAAGGTTATCCCGAACTTCCGTTTCGCGATTGCTCTGAACTCTGAGGACAAACCACTGTTTCGCCACTGTATTAGTCCTTCCGCTCAATTTAGCCGCAACTCCGCCCGTGATAAACCGGATAACAGCAAAACAGGAAACCCGAAGGTGTGGTTCTGCGCATCATACGGGCAAAACATTCAACTCACTCATCACAAAGGAAAACATCATATCTATAACCGATAGAAACGCACCCAGCACTAATATCCCGCTCAGGACCACGATCGTGGCTCTTCTCACCTCCTCCGCTCCCGGCCAGGAAACTTTCTTCAACTCGTTCTCCGTGTCAATCAGGAGATCCACAAACGACTGTATCTTCCCGTCAACACCTTCAAACCCGAGTTCATAACCGGTTAGGAATACGGCTGAAAGCGCGCCAAGCAGCACAAACAGAACACCGCCCCAGACGGCCCCGCTCGATATACCAACACCGAGCGGCCTCAACTCCTCGCCTGCTCCCACCATTTCAGAAAGGCTCCAGCTGGCCAGAAGCGACAGCACAATCATAGCTGCACCGGCCGCCGCCCTTGCGTAACGTCCCTGATTGGGTTTATACGGAGTTAGAGCCATTGTCTGGGTACCAGACTTCTCCTGAAGAGATCATTATAGTGAGGCTAATCATGGCAGGCCAGGAGGGACTTGAACCCCCAACCGCCGGTTTTGGAAACCGGTGCTCTCGCCGGATTGAGCTACTGGCCTGCCGCATAAACCGTGTCGAACGTTGCCCCCTTAACTGGCGCAACGCCAACGTAAGAGTGAGCAGCTACTTTTCCTTGTGCTCGGTATGCTGCTGGCAGTACGGACAGAACTTGCTGAGCTTCAGCTTTTTACCGGCGGTTTTATTCCGCGTCGTTCTGTAGTTGCCCCGGTTGCATTCCGAACACTGTAATGTCACATCCACACGCATAATTACACACTCACTCAATAACTTCGGTAACAACTCCCGCGCCGACGGTATTACCGCCTTCGCGTATGGCGAAGCGCAGCTCCTCTTCCATCGCGATCGGATCAATCAGCTCCACATCGATCGTGACGTTATCTCCGGGCAACACCATATCCTGACCTTCCGGCAGGCTCACCGTCCCGGTCACATCGGTGGTCCGGAAATAGAACTGGGGACGATAACCGGTGAAAAATGGGGTGTGTCGCCCACCTTCATCCTTGGTCAGAACATAGACCTCTCCCTTGAACTTCGTGTGGGGAGTAATCGATCCGGGTTCCGCAAGAACCTGCCCCCGGGTGAGTTCCTCCTTCTCAATACCTCGGAGCAGACAGCCGACGTTATCCCCGGCCTGCCCGCTGTCCAGGGTTTTCCGGAACATCTCCACCCCTGTCACCACAGTTTCCCGGACGTCATGACTTATACCGACGATTTCAACTTCATCACCCACTTCGACCTTACCCCGTTCAATGCGGCCGGTCCCCACGGTCCCGCGGCCCTTGATGCTGAACACATCCTCCACGGGCATCAGGAACGGCTGGTCCACATCACGCTCCGGTTCGGGCAGGTAATCATCCAGCGCATCTATGATGTCCGCGATCGGCTGCTGCTTTTCTTCGTCCTCTGGATTCTCCAGTGCCTCCAGGGCGGAACCTCTCACAACCGGAATCTCGTCTCCCGGAAAATCATAATCCGACAGAAGTTCCCGGATCTCCATCTCAACCAGCTCCAGAAGCTCCGGATCATCAAGCTGATCGGTTTTATTGATAAACACCACCATACCCGGCACATTTACCTGGCGCGCAAGCAGTATATGCTCATGCGTCTGCGGCATGGGACCGTCGGCGGCGCTCACCACCAGAATCGCACCGTCCATCTGGGCGGCACCCGTAATCATGTTCTTGACATAATCGCGATGGCCCGGGCAATCCACGTGCGCATAGTGGCGATTATCCGTCTCGTATTCCACGTGCTGAGTCGCAATCGTAATTCCACGGTCCTGCTCTTCCGGAGCATTGTCAATGGACTCAAATGGCCGATACTCCGCATATCCCTGATCAGCAAGATACCGGGTCATCGCTGCTGTAAGAGTCGTTTTACCGTGGTCAATGTGGCCTATGGTTCCCACATTCAGATGCGGCTTCGTTCGTTCAAATTCCTCTTTAGCCATGATCTAATTAGCCTCCCAGACTACTGAGCACAAAGAAACGTTCTAACGTAACAATGGAAGTGCAAACGCCTTCCAACAGATACCTGACAAACTCTTATGTCGCCCCGCTTCGAAGCCTGATGGGTGACATATGATCAAACTGGTGCTGCTGATGGGACTTGAACCCATGGCCTCGTCCTTACCAAGGACGCGCTCTGCCGTCTGAGCTACAGCAGCAATATCCTCTCCATATCAAGATGGAGCTCCGTGTCATTCACGACCTGTATATTAGTCGAGCCCTGGATTGCATTCTCGCAGCCCATAAAGTATGCGTGAAGTGAATGGGATCTACCCCATAACTCAGACATTATACGTTGCATGGCAGGAAACGAGAACAACCGCTGAAGCAATGGGGTTAAAGATACCCCATCTGCACACAGCCGTCAAATGCACAAGTGCCCGATAACAACCAAGTGGAGCGGGCGATGGGATTCGAACCCACAACGGCTGGCTTGGAAGGCCAGCGCTCTGCCGTTGAGCTACGCCCGCATCGTATGTATTATGTGGTGGGCAGGGGAGGATTCGAACCTCCGAAGGCAAACGCCAACAGATTTACAGTCTGTCCCCTTTGGCCACTCGGGTACCTGCCCACCTGGTATGTCCTATATCATCGTGGCGCCAATGACCACGTGAATCCATCACTGTGGAGCCAGCGAGGGGATTCGAACCCCTAACCTGCGGTTTACAAAACCGCTGCTCTGCCGTTGAGCTACACTGGCAGGCCTGATGCGTTTTTATAGCATATGCGCCGCCTTTTTGCAAACGACCTGATGTAGCCGCCACAAATTCTCCGTTTCAGGTGATCCCCATGAAAATCGCCATGGCCCAGGCCTCTCCCGTTACCGGCGCCCTGACAACCAACACGTCCGCTATTGTCAATTATATCCTCCAGGCACGCGAACGACAGTGCGATCTCATCCTCACCCCTGAAACATGTATAACCGGGTACATGAGCTGTGATCTGCTGGAAGTGGATTCTTACTTACGGGACAATCGGCGTCTGTTGCTCGAGCAAATCGTCCCCGCCACCCAAAATATCACCGCCGTCGTCGGTTTCGTCGATTACCGCGAGGTCAATGGCCGTATAACCGATCGCTACAACGCCGCCGCCGTTATCCAAAACCGCCAGATTCTCGGAACGGCCCACAAACGATGCCTGTGTCGCTATCGGTTTTTCGACGAGACACGATATTACACCAGCGGAAACTCCACGCTCGTCCTGCCAGTTCAAATCGGCGAGGAAACAATCAACCTCTCTCCCATCATATGTGAGGACCTCTGGGACGATAATTATGATATTTCACCGTTCCGGGAAGCTGCCGACAAAGGTGCTTCACTGGTAACCGTGCTGAACGCCTCCCCCTTTGAACCCGACAAGTGGGACCGGCGCCTCAAACTCGTGCGTCACCATCAATCCGCACACCCCATCCCCATTGTGTATACAAACACCACCGGGATAGGCGACAATCTCAAAGGTATAATTCCTTTTGACGGCCGCAGCATGGCCTTCGATGCCAGGGGCAGAATGGTGGCCACCGGACCGTTTTTCGAAGAAGGGCTCGTTACCTGCAAACTTGGGCCAGGCGGGCAAAGCAACCCGATCCAACCCCCATGCTGGAATGAAGATGAGGAACTTCACACGGCCCTCACTTTCACGCTGCGCAAATACTGCGAAATCACCGGTTTCGACCGCCTCGTGTTGGGCATGAGCGGCGGCGTAGACTCCTCCCTCTGCGCAGCACTGGCAGCAGAAGCCATGGGGCCGTCTTCTGTGCGCGGCCTTACCCTGCCCTCGCGACACAATTCCTCCGAAACGCGCGAGGACGCGGAAGAATGTTGCGCCAATCTCGGAGTGCAATTCGACACCATATCCATCGACGATCTGTACTCCCGCACAAGGGATACATTCGAAAAATGGAAAACCATAACAAATGGAGTGACGGCTCAGAACTTTCAAGCACGACTCCGGGGACTGCTTCTGATGGGCATCTCAAATGAAACCGGAAGGATGGTCCTCGCAACGGGCAATAAAACCGAACTGGGGCTGGGCTACTGCACCCTTTACGGAGATATGGTGGGCGGAATGCTGCTGATCGGCGATGTGAACAAAAACCAGGTCTATCAACTGACAGAATTCATCAACGCCAGGGCCGGGTCCGACATCATCCCCTCGTCCGTGATACAACGAGCTCCCTCCGCGGAACTGACTGCTGACCAGAGCGACCCCTTCGACTATCCGGTGGTCGCCCCCCTGGTGGACGACCTCATTGCCCGTAAAGACCCGACAGAAATTGTGAGACAGTTCCGGAATCGTGGCCTGGACAAACGATACCCCAACACGCTCTACGAACAGTATGATGAAAACGATTTCGCCAACCTGCTGCGCGATATTCAGACCCGCTATCACAACAGTGCATTCAAACGCTCCCAGGCCAGTCCCCTGGTCATAGTTTCCCGCCGTGCACTGGGGTTCGATCTTCGTGAGACCATAATTAACAAATGGAATCCGCTCAAAATCTGACAAATACCTGTTGGAGACTGGCATGAAACCAACATAAGGCCTTATACACAGCACCAGAAGAGAAAGGTGGCTCCCGCTGGGCAGACAGCCGAACCGGTTACCCGACGGACATCACCCCTCTGGGCGTCCCGCTTCCCTTGCTCTGTCCCTCACTTCGCCGTCACAGACTGTCCATCTCCCGTAGCATCACCGGCCAGGCGTCATCGGCGTAAAAGCGATGCCCGCCCTGGCCAACAACCAGATGGCATCTGTCTTCGGCTCCCCACGCGGCGTAGATTTCCTTAAGATCATCAAATGCCCTCCGTGTGGCATCAATGGGAAAAATATCGTCCTCCAACCCGGCAACGAGGACCACCGGCCGAGGTGCGAAAAGACCCATGACGTCGGACATTTCGGCCACTTTCAACAAACCCGGCACATAATTGCATTCGCAGTGGTAAAGAGACATGATGGAATCTTTAAAGGTGCAGAAATAGCAGGATGGCATGGCACATGAAAGGCGATCGAGCAGGGCGGCGGAAAACACACTGACGGTCCCTCCGCCGGAATTCCCCATCACCCCGATGCGGCCCGTATCCACGTCGTCGCGCGTTTCAAGGTAGTCAATGGCCCGGTCGACGTCGTAGACCCGTTCGCCGATGAGCGTACGCCCCAGCTGGAGTGCATGCATGGCGGCTTCCTGACAGAGCCGACCCGAACAGACCTCCTGTTTTTGTTCGCTCCGCTCCCCCAACGACCTTTGCTCGATACACAGCGCCGCGACGCCGCGGCGCATGCATCCCAGCCCGAAATCACGATCCCCTTCCACCTCCAGAGGTTCGGTTTCATCCTCCCGCTGAACCGCGATCGAGTTGTGCATTCCGCTGGAATGCCCCTGAAGACAGATCATAAAAGGATACGGCGGCTCTGCCTCGCCGGGAAGACAGATGTAGGCCGGAACGTCGGCGCAGGGCTCCGCCGTGAACACGATCCTGGTGATGGTGCCCAGTTCGTGGCCACGCGTCCAGATCCGACGCACATTGAGATCACAGCGTTCGGAGGACATCTCACCCACACCGACTAAATCGCGCAGGCGAGGGCGAAGAGTATTCTGCCATTCGCGCACATCACCACCGTCGTAGGCAAGGGAGGGTGTAATCCGGGACATACGACGGCGGTGTACTTCGGACGGTGAAAGATTCGGGCCCATAACCACTTCCTTTCATTCGATATTCCCCCGTTCTTATCGGGCGATTTTGCCAATTATACCGTGCTTAGAAGCAAATTGTTAAACTCGTCGGTGACTTGGTGCCCTCCGTGGGGTCAATCACTCCGGTGAGCATGCGCACCGTGGTGGTTTTGCCGGCCCGGCCGGGTCCCGGAAAGGCGAATATTTCCCCGTCTGCCACCTCAAACTCCACACCGTCACACCCACCTGTTCGCCGAACGGTCGGATCAGGCCTTCAACTTCTATAATCTATGACATAGCACTCGTTCAGCTTTGTGAACAACAACCCGTATCCCCGGATATTTCACGAATCATCAGTGCGCCATCTGTAAAAACAGAGCAACGCGCTCGCCCGGGGACGCGAGACAC
>JBKHGK010000002.1:0-26409 GCA_046539705.1 Candidatus Brocadiia bacterium
GCGGCAATTTCTACTACGGTGACGGCAGTGCCGCCTATAAAGAAAAAGGATTTGTGAGCTGGTTGGACAGTGGCTTCGGTTTTGAGTATCAGTGGGTCGTGCGATAAGCGTTATATAGCCCATGGACATAATCTTCACCATTATCGTTTTTGTAACTGCTGCGGCTGTCCAGGGCGCAGCGGGGTTCGGGTTTGGCCTGGTGGCGGTGGGGCTCCTCGGTTCGCTTCTGCCCATCAAAGATGCCTCCGTCACACTTGTTCTGGCCAGCCTGACCCTCAACTGTTTCATCTTCTACCGGCTTCGATCACATTTCCGATGGGATCGGGTCTTGCCCATGATTGTCAGCACGCTGGTGGGGGTACCTCTTGGCGTGTGGATACTGGTGGCGGCCAGCGAAGTTCTTCTCCACCGGCTGTTGGGCGTCGTGCTCCTTGTGACTGTCGTGCAGAACTTTTTGCCGGGTATAGGGGACAAGCGCTGGCATCCGGTTGGACTGGGCGTGCCCTGTGGATTGTTCTCCGGTGCTCTGGCCGGTGCCTTTGCGACGGGTGGACCTCCCGCCGTCGCCTATGTGAGCAGTCAGCATTTCACCCGATTCCGTTATTCAGCCACCCTGCAGCTGGCCCTTGGCACCAGCGCTGTGATGCGTATCCTCTGTCTTGGAGTCAGCGGACAGTTCACGCCGCGTATCCTCCTGCTGAGTGGCCTGGGTATAGTTTGCGCCATCGTGGGGGCCTGGATCGGACTGCATTGTCTGAAATGGTTGTCCGATGAACACCTGAAGAAGGTGGTTCTGGCCGTCCTGTTTGTGCTGGGTTTGAAATACCTCTTTTTATGAAACGGAGCAAGTGCATAATCATGACATACACTGAAATACTGACCGACATGGCGAGTGAGACCTCGGTTGATGATCTGCCGGATGCTGCCCTGAGCGCGGCCAAAAAGCTGATTCTCGATGCACTGGGATGCGCCCTGATTGGGCGAAACGCTCCGGGTGTGCAGGAAACCGCCGCGCAGATGGACAAATGGGGTGGATCGCCGGAAGCGTCCATCATAGGGGCGCCCCAGGGGATTCCTGCTCCCAACGCCGCGTTCGTCAACGGGGCCATGATCCACGCATTCGACCTGGACGACATCTACATCCCCGGCACCCTGCATCTGAGTTCGGTGCTGGTCCCCACCACCCTGGCCGTTCAGCAGCTCACCGGAGCAACGGGTCAAGACGCACTGGCGGCGCTGGTGATGGGCGTGGAGGTGGCCGGTCGGATTGGCATGGCCGAACGGAACCGACGCCGTGGGGGGCGGTTTCTGCCCACGTCTCTGGCCGGTGGGTTCGGCGCCGTGGTGGTGGCGGCACGGATGATGCAGTTGTCCCCTGAGGAGTGCGTCCATGCTCTGGGCATCAATTATGCCCAGACTTCCGGCAACCGCCAGGCCCTCATGGATTGTACTTTGACCAAACGTATGCAGCCCGGTTTTGCCGCCCGTTCCGCGCTCTGGGCGGCGTCCCTCGCCCAGCGCGGCGTCACCGGACCCGAACATGCTCTGGAGGGCGATGCGGGATATTTCCAAACCTATATGAACGGGGACGTGCCTGCGGTCGATGAACTGACCGAATCCCGTGACTGGCTCCAGATCGAGCGGGTGGCCTTCAAACGGTGGCCGAGCTGCGGCGCCTGCCATCATGCTCAGGCGGCCGCCGAGCAGATCTACGCCGAGGAGGATTTCTGTCCGCACGATATCGACCGCGTCGAGCTGTTCGGCTGCGCACCACTGGTGAGTGGCCCGTTCACCCCCGGCGACAACCCGCAGGTCAGCGCGCAGTTCAGCGTGGAGTGGGCCGTGGCCCATACTCTGCTCCGTGGTCCCGCTTCGCTCTCCGATTACACCGATAAAGCGGTGCGATCGGATCGCGAGGTGGCTGAGCTGACCCATCAAATTGAACACGTTGGACGCCCCGACGATCTGCCGTCCCGGCCCGAAATACCGACCGATTATCCGGATCGATCGGTGGCCTACCAGGGTGCGATCGTTCATTCATCCGACGGCGACCGTTTCACAGGGGCGCAGTGTCCCGCTCAGACATTTGCTCCCGGCAATATGTCATTTGAGGACGTGGTGGACAAGTTCCATCAGTGCGCCGAGTTCGGCGGAGGCGTGTCCGACCCTGTCGCGGATCAGATCGTGGATATCGTGCGACGATATGAGTCGGAAGATGGGGCAGAGAGACTGATGAAGCTGCTGTGCCTATAAAAAGATAACAGTTCACACAGAGGAGAATCTGATCATGACCGATGAGCACAACGAATTTGCCGCCCGTACTGATCATAGACGCCAGACGCCCGGCGCACAACGCGCCCCGCGGTGGAATTACTGGAAGTCCGTGCCCGGCCAGAAAATGCACGAAATTGGCAATAAATTGCCCTACAATGCGCGCATGAGCCGCGCGTGGGTCATCATGCTGTATCACCAGGACGTGATCGAGCGCGAAACCGCCCAGAAACTATTGAGAGCTCTCGAAGATGCGGACGAGGAGGCCGGGCACCTGATTGAGCCCTGGTTGCGGGAGAAGCTTGATGGGGACGAGGACGTTGCCAGCGCGGTGAATCTCGGGCGGACAACGCAGGAACCGATGACGCGCATGCAGTTGCGGGATTTCATTCTGGACGTCTTTGACGTTCTGCACGATGCCATGGAAGTCACGCTGGATAAGTCCGAGGAAACGGCCGACGCCATGATGGCCGGCCGGACGCACTACTCCCAGGCCCAGCCCACCACTTACGGGGCCTACCTCCTGGCCGTGCATGACCCGCTCTGGCGCGGGATGGAGCAGCTGGAACTGGCCTACCGGACCACGAATATGAACAGCGGGGGCTGCGGAGCCTGCTCCGGGCCCGGCTGGCCGGTGGACCGGCAGATGATCACCGAATTGCTTGGCTTCGACAGGACCCTGGAGCCGACCTATGATTGTGAATCCAGCTATGACGAGGTGACGCAGATCCTGTTTGCCCTGTCGAGCATCGCCATCACGCTTGCCCGTACCACACTGGACCATGAAATATGGACTCTGGAAGCAATGATGACCCACGAGGTGGCACCGCAATGGCAGGGAGTGAGTTCGCTGATGCCGCAGAAGGCGCATTCCGGTGGCATCTTTGAGAACATCCGCATCCCCTGTAATGACGTGCTGGGGGAGATGAACACGGCCGTGACATCCCTCAAAGCGGAATCCATCCAGGACACCCTTATCATCAAACACTCTCCGCACTATGCGATGAAAGGTTGCGCAACCATTCAGCGCGCGCTCGGGCTCTGGACCGAAATCATTCCCGGTCTGCAGATCGACCGGAAACGCATGAAACGAATTGTGCGGGAGGGGTATTCGGGAGCTCCCGATCTGGTCATCAAGATGGTTCGCGATTATGGCTATGGCAAACGCCAGGCGCACCGGATCTGCTGTAATTTCGTGCGTCTGGCTCGCGAACGCGATATCAACCCGTCCGATATGACCGGCGAGTTGCTCGACGAAGCGGCCGGCATAACAGACGAACCGCGTCCGGGCCTGTCCACCGAGGAAGTGCAGGATGCTATGGGACTGGAGAACTTTTTCGAGAAACACCAGTGTCTGGGATCACCCGCACCAGAGGAAACCCGGCGTCTGGTGGGAAAACGGCGGGACAGGCTGGCGGAAGCACGCGAGCGACAGACCGAACGCCGGAAGCGTCTGGCCCGGGCCAACGAACGATTGGAAGAGGAAGTGAAGAAGGTGATCGGTGAGCGGTGATCGGTAAGAGGGCATGAGGATATAAGCGGCGTGGGGCGTGAAGGGGGGATGCTAACTGTACCTTATGACTGTCCCGTTGGAGGGGTTTGTGGTGATACCGTTTTCCAAAATGAGGTGGGTTTTGATAATATATGATCGTTGTGAACCCATTTTTGGAGATGAGACGGGAGAGGAAAGTTATGGATACCAGTTCAGGTTTTCATTATCTGGATGGACATTTGCACTGTGATGGGCATGCGACCGGCGATATTGCGGCCGACTACGGGACTCCGTGTTACATTTACAGTGGGGAGTTGTTGCGGAAGCGGTTTACGCGGATAAGAGATGCTTTTGGCCAGTGGTCGCCCCTTGTGTGTTTTTCCGTCAAATGTCTGGCTAATCTTTCTGTGTTGAGATTGTTGGCGGATTCGGGTTGCGGGTTTGATGTGGTCAGCGGGGGAGAAATCTACCGGGTTGTTCGGGCCGGGGGCGATCCTTCAAAGATTGTTTTTGCGGGTGTGGGGAAGACAAGAGCGGAGATATCATATGCCCTGCGGCAGGGCGTGCATATGTTCAATGTTGAATCCAAGGCCGAGATGCATGCCATCAATGAAGTGGCTGTTGACCAGGGAGCTGTCGCCCGCGTGGCCATACGGGTGAATCCGGATATAGACGCCAGAACCCATGAGAAGACGACGACGGGCAAGGAAGAGAACAAATTCGGTGTCAGTGCGTCTGAAACCGTGATGTTCGCCGAGCAGGTGAAACAGATGGACGGGGTGGAGTTGTGTGGATTACATGTGCATCTGGGTTCGCCGATTTACAGCGTTGATCCCTATGTGAGGGCACTGGAGAAGATCCTGTCGTTGCGTGATGAGCTGATCTCTTCGGGTATAGATATTGAGACGATAAACCTGGGGGGTGGTTACTGCATGTCGTACACGGGGGAGGAGGTCATTGGGCCCGCTGATTATGCGGAGTCGGTGCGCCCCTTTCTTGCAAAATTGAACTGTGATCTTATCATAGAACCCGGTCGTCACATTGCCGCCCCATCCGGTGTTTTGCTGGTGAAGGTAATTTACAGGAAGGAGAGGCCGGGCGGGAAAACGTTTCTCATATGTGATGGCGGGATGAACGTGATGATGCGTCCGACCCTTTACGGAGCGTTTCACCGGATATGGCCGATCCGCAGTCCCGGAGGTATGCCGGATGTTATGAGCCCCGAGGATGATGGGTACGCAGGGTTTGAGACCGAGCGGGTGGATGTGGTCGGGCCCATCTGTGAGAGCGGCGATTATCTTGCGGAGAGTCGCCAGATTCCTTCCGTGCCCGAGGGCTCCATCCTTGCCGTTTTTGATGCCGGAGCTTATGGTTTTACTATGAGCAATCAGTATAATGCGCAGTGCAGACCGCCGGAAATTCTAACCGAGGATACGAGCGTTGAGCTGATTCGTGAGCGGGAGAGCTACGAGGATCTGGTGGAATATGAAGTTGATGAATGAATGCCGATAACCTTGTTCAGGAGAAATGTATGTTCGCAAGAAAAGATTTGACAGCAGCCTGTGTGGCGGTAGCCCTGGTTCTTTGCCTTTCCCTGTCGGTGCTGGCGGAGGAATCCGACGAAGAGACCCCGCTTGATCTTTTGGAGCGTGGTGTGAGGCAGTATGAAAAAGGCAATTTTGGAGAGGCGACGGATCGTTTTCAGGAGTTGCTGGATCTTCGCCCCGATTCTCAAACAGCGCTGGAAATGCGCCGACAATCGGAGTTGGACCAGATTGCGGAAATGAGCGTATCGGATGATTCTGACCTGGCGGAAGCGGCGGAGAAGGTTCTGGAGATGATGAGCCAGGCGGTGCGCGAGCAGAAAAGGGACATCCCCGATCCGGATGATCTCCAGGCGGGGATGCGGAGTGAGGATGTCGACAATTATCTTTCGGCACGAGCCACGGCTGCGGGTTACGGGCAGTATGCGGTGCCGTATCTGTTGCCGCTTCTGGAAGGAGATGGCGAGGAAGCTCAGAAAGTGGCCGGAAGGACGATGTCCGTGTTGGGGGATATGAAGCGCGAGGCAGTTCTGCCTCTGATAGAGGCGCTGGAGGCAAGCGATAAAATGGTGAGAACACGCGTGGCGAATGTCCTGGGCCAGATCGGCGATCGGAGGGCGGTGCCCTCCCTGCTGGCGATATATGAAAGCGATGAAGCCTCCGACACGGTGAAAAAGGCAGCCCGGGAGGCCCTGGAAAACATTACGGATGAGGAGGTGGATCGTATCGGCACGGCGGTGTCCAATTATACGGACCTCATTCAGGCCTACCTTGCGGAGAGGAGCCCGGAAGTGGGATATGTCTTCGGTGCGGAGACCCCTGTATGGAGGTGGGAGCGTGAGGCCGAATCGCTGGGCAATGCCCTGAGTTATGAGCTGGTGCCTTCGTACTTATATTATCAGCGTCAGGGGGAGGCCCTGTCCTTCAGTGGTCTCACGCACGCGCCGGCCTCGGCCCGGCTGCGCACGCTGCTGCTGGCCACTCTGGTGCGGGAGCTTGAGCTGGCCCGGATTTACAGTGAACAGGGGGATGATGAGGAGCTTGCAGAGGATTGCACCGAACGGCTGGCCGAGCTGCAGAAGTCCGTTCCCCTCGTGTTGCATCTGTGTGAAACACCTGTAGTGGGGATGGCTCTGCGTCGGGTGATGGGAGTTCGGGACGAGGCGGCGAGCCTCTATCTGGCGGATAAACTCGGCGATAAGGTCAATGCAGGATCATCGGAGGCCCTTGATGCATTGACCGAGGCCACACATTTCACCGGGAGGGATGCCCGATACCGGGCCGCGGTTGAATTGGTGCGGGTCTCACCGAGTGGGCGGGTCCCCGAGCCGGAACATACGATGCAGGTGATTGCGGCTGCCCTCCAGCAGGCCCTGCAGAGGACCGGACTGATTGTGAGTGGGAACCTCCAGTTTCGCAACGAGCTGCGCACAATGCTGGAAGAAGAGGACGTGCAGGGTGTGGAAGCGGATGATAATCCCGGATCGGTCATGGAGGCGGTTGATATACAGCCGAACGTGGACGTTATCTTTGTGGATGGCAACATGAGTGAGGAGCTTTTTGACCAGATTTACACCCGGATTACTCGTGATGGTCGCACCTCGGCGGCTCCTGTCTATGTCATCAGAGATGATGAAGAGGAGTCGCCTGACCTTCAGGAGTATGAGGGAATAGAACGTGTTCTCAACACAGACTATCTGAATCCGGATCCTCTGGGTCGGATACTGGAAGAGGCGTTTGAGGATGCGGAGCCGTTGAATGCACCGGATACTGCCGATGCCGTGCATGATGCCCTTGAGGCCATGCGGACGATTGATCCGGATACGACGGAATACCCGGTGGAGATCACGGAGCAATCCATCATTCGGGCACTGGGAGCCTATAACGATGATGTGACGCTCGCAGCTGCGGGCAATCTGAAACGGTTCGGCACAGAGGCGGCTCTGGCTGAGCTTGGAAGCGTCGTTGAGGAGCGAGAGGACCCCCGTATACGAGCCAGAGCCTGCTTGGCGATAGCGTCCATCCTGAACCGCACCGGAGAGCTGGAGGAAGCGCCCCTTGAGATCCTGCAGAAAGCATTGCAGAGCGAGGACCGGGAGGTGAAGGAAGCGGCCGCCGAGGCCATCAGCGCGACCGATCGCCCCGGTGAGGAAACCCTCTCCATAATGCGTCAGAGTGTGGTCGGAGGAAAAGGCCAATGAGATCATATCCGGCCCTTCTGGCCGGAATTATGGTCCTGACAGGTGGCGCGGTTCCCTCGGTCGGGTTACGGTTTTGATATGGCAGAGGGGCCTGCCCGGGTGAAAAGCACCGATTCGATTGCAAGCTGGTCGGTTTCCTGTTATCTTATCGCATCATTCGGGACGCGACCGGTGCTGGTGTGGAAATGGCGCGTTCGGGAGAATTGTGGAATCACTTGACATGACGGCAGAATACGTTAGAATTTCACAATTGCGCGACTTACCGGGAATTAGAGATAAATTTAGCGTGTGAATGGCACAGATGGAAGAACGGATTCGAATAAGAATGGAAGCCTACGACCATCGGATACTCGATAGGTCGGTTGAAGATATCATCGATGCCGCGACTCGAACCGGGGCAAAGGTGAGCGGGCCGGTTCCACTACCGACGCATGTGGAGCGATATACAGTTCTACGGTCCCCTCACGTCAATAAGAATTCCCGGGAGCAGTTTGAGATTCGTACGCATAAGAGATTGATTGACATAATCGATCCGACAGTCCCCACTGTTGATGCTCTGAATAACCTGAAGATACCGGCCGGTGTGGAAATCAAGATTAAGGTATAAGAGGCCGGTTGATCGAACGGGCGGAAATGGATCTGATGGAATGGTCATGATCGGGTTCCGTCTGAATGTGAGGTTCCATCCCTTTGGGTGTTGCTTTGCCAGGAAACGGTCAGTGGGGTTGAGTCCAGCGACCTATGAGAGCGACAGGTGGCTGGGGCCGCCCTGCATGGCAGCATCTACTTAATCCTGACCTTTATGGCGTCCGGGGTTGTGTGGCGTAGAGGCCTCGGACATACCTTGCGCTGTGTTGGTCTCCCTATCTGTCGGTGAAAGGCGAATGTGGACCTCTGGGGAACCACTCGAGAGGTGATTGTGCGGTCCGCCTTTGTGGAGAATGTCCGCCCGCGGACGGCTTAGATGGGTCAGGACAGATGGATGAAGGATAAACGGAATAAGTTATAGAAACTAACCAAGGACTTTACTGCCCGAGCTGGAGCGAAGAGGAAATGGTAAAAGCACTTCTGGGCAAAAAAATCGGAATGACGCAGGTTTTTGATGAGGACGGAACACAGGTCCCCGTTACGGTACTTCAGGTGGGCCCGTGTCCTGTAGTCCAGCTTAAAGAGGGTGAAGAGGGTGTATGCACGGCTGTGCAGATAGGTTACGATGAGCGAAAACGAAAAAACACACCTGCGCCCCTGCTGGGCCATTTTGATAAGGCTGGAGTTAACCCGACCAAAGTTTTGCGTGATGTTGAGCCTGAGGTCGATGGTGAAGGTGACCTGGAGGTTGGGCAAAAGCTTGACGTGTCGGTTTTTCAGGATGTGGATAAGGTGGATGTGTCCGGGCGGAGCAAGGGCCGGGGTTTTGCCGGAGTTGTTAAGCGGCATGGATTTGCCGGTGGACCGAAGACACATGGCGGAAAGATGGATCGAAGGAGTGGCTCTATTGGACCGGGAACGGATCCAGGACATGTTATAAAGGGCCGCAGAATGGCGGGTCACATGGGCGATGAAGTGGTCACGACGCGCAACCTTGAAGTCGTGCGAGTGGATGCGGAGCGCAATGTCCTGCTGGTCAAGGGCAGTGTGCCAGGAAGTAACGAGAGCTATGTTATGGTGCGAAAAGTCGAACAGGACGATTAACACCACGGAGTAAATCACAGAATACACCCCGATAGATGGATGTGAAAATGCTAAAGGTTCCAATCTACAATATGGCGGGAGAGTCGCAGGGTGAGCAGGAGGTGGCGGAGGATTGTCTGGGTGGCGATATTCGCCCTGAAGTTCTGCGTCAGGCCATCGTCACTTATGAAGCCAATCAGCGAAATGGTACTGCCTGTGCAAAGACCCGCAGCGAAACCAGCTACAGCAATGCTAAACCGTGGCCCCAGAAACATACCGGGCGGGCACGTGCGGGTTCCCGCAACAGCCCTATCTGGGTGGGCGGTGGAGTGACCTTCGGGCCCAGGCCCCGTGATTATTCCAAGAAGATGAACACAAAGATGAAACATCGGGCCCTTGCCTCCGCGCTGATCGCCAAAATGCGGGACGATGAGGTGATGATTGTGGACAGATTGGAGCTGTCCCAGCCAAAAACCAGGGAGATGGCCGGTATACTTGAATCGCTGGGAGTTGAGAGGACATTTCTGGTCATACTTCCGGATCATGACAGACTGCTATGGCGTTGTACGCGGAATATACCGGGGTCGGCGATGATGGCCGAGCGGGAGGTTAATGCATACGAAATGGTGAAGGCAAGGGATGTGATCTTTACGCGCGACGCATTCGATCAGATGGTGAATCGCCTGGAGGAGAGTATCGGTCAGGCGGGCGGTCAAGAGAGTTGACAGCAATGAGGGCTGAGAACGATGGATGCATATGAGATTATAAAGCGACCGTTACATACGGAAAAAAGCGTTGAGGATATACGCGTTAATAACTGCTACCACTTCGAGGTGGACAAGCGTGCCAATAAGATGCAGATCCGGGAGGCTGTGGAGGAACTGTATCCTGAAGTGAAAGTGCATTCGGTGAACACTTCGCCGATCCGCGGAACAACGCGTCGGATGGGCTGGGTGAGGGGAAGGACGCCGGACCGAAAAAAGGCCTATGTAACGCTGCGTCCAGGAGATGATATCGATATTGGGTACTGATGTCTGTGGAAGGAGAACGAACTGATGGCTCAGAAAAAATATAAACCGACCACCAATGGCCGGCGCCATATGACCGGGGACGATTTTTCGGACCTGACGACGAGGAGTCCGGAAAAGTCTCTTCTGCGGCCGTTGAAGAAAAGCGGAGGCAGGAATAATTTCGGGCATACCACCAGCAAGCATCGTGGTGGAGGACATAAGCGGCGCTACCGGATGATTGATTGGCGGCGCAATGATAAGGATGGCATGGCGGCGACGGTGCAAAGTATAGAGTATGATCCGAACAGAAGCGCTCGCATAGCCCTTCTTGAATATGAGGACGGTGAACGGCGTTATATTATCGCGCCGGTTGGGCTTGATGCCGGTGACGAAGTGGTGGCTGATGAGAGAACGGAACCGAGGACGGGAAATTGTATGTGCCTGAAATATGTGCCCCTGGGACTGCAGGTGCATAATGTGGAACTCCGGCCAGGGGGCGGAGGGGAGATAGTGCGCAGCGCGGGTTCATCGGCGCAGGTGAGCGCCCGAGAAGGCAGATACGTGCATCTTATCCTCCCGAGTGGAGAAGTGAGACGGGTTCTCGGTAATTGCCGGGCCACCCTGGGTCGGGTGAGCAATATCGAACATGAGGCGGAGAATGCGGGCAAGGCCGGTAAGAGTCGGTGGAAGGGAAGACGCCCTCATACCCGAGGTAAGGCCATGAACCCGGTATCCCATCCCCTGGGTGGAGGAGAGGCACAGAGTAATGGTGGTCGTCATCCGGTCTCGCGCACCGGTGTGCCCGCGAAGGGCGGCAAGACTCGTAAGGGAAAAAAACATAGCGATCGGTTGATCGTTAGCAGGAGGAAATAGAGGATTATGAGCCGATCATTAAAAAAAGGACCATACGTCGACGATAATGTGCTGAAGAAAGTGATGCGCCAGAAAGAGGAGCGCAGTGACGAGCCTATCAAAACATGGGCTCGCGACTGCACGATAATCCCCGATTTCGTCGGGCACACGTTTCTGGTGCACAACGGGCGCAAGCATATGCAGGTCGATGTGACCGAGGAGATGGTTGGACACAAACTGGGTGAGTTTGCCCCGACCCGTATATTCCGTGGGCATGGAACGGCGCGAGCGAGTGCGGAGGAAGAACTGGAGGAAGTGTAGAGTCCGGTAAAAGTGTCACAGGAATATTGTTCTGTCAGTTGTGCCGGACCAGAATCCGGAGGAGAGATACATGGAGTTTAATGCGAAACATAAATACGCCAAGATAGCCGCCCGCAAGGCGCGTCCCGTGGTGGACCTGATCCGTGGAAAGGATGTGGATGAGGCGCTGCAGATACTGCGGCGGACAAAGAAGCGGGCCTCATACATGGTGGATAAGGTTCTGCGGTCCGCGGTGGCGAATGCGGATGAGAGCCTTGAGGCCGATATGGAAAACTTGTGGGTAAAAGAGATAACAGTCGATGAAGGCCCGACGCGGGAGCGATACAGACCGCGAGCCCGGGGTCGGGCGACTCCGGAACGCCGGAGGACGAGCCATATAAACGTAGTGCTGGACGACGAACGTTAAACGGAGGAATTATGGGTCAGAAATTAAGGCCAACAGGATTGAGGCTGGGTATCACCGAGGACTGGCGTTCGCGCTGGTATGCGGATAAAGAGCACTTTGGTGATTATCTGGTGGAGGATGAAAAGATACGACGACACATAAAGGATAATTACCACTTCGCGGGCCTATCAAAGATAGAGATCGAGAGGACCCGGGAGGAGCTGAATATCATATGTTACTGTGCTCGCCCGGGACTGTTGATCGGCAGGAAAGGCTCGGAAGTGGAGCGTCTGCGCGGGGAGCTGCAAGAACTGACCGAACAGAGCGTTGAGATCAACGTCCAGGAGGTTGATCAACCGGAATTGGATGCTCAGCTGGTGGCGGAAGAGGTGGCCGAACAGCTTGAACGTCGGGCGTCCTTCCGTCGCACGATTGAGCAGGCCGCCGACACCGCAATGGAGGCGGGCGCCAAGGGCGTACGGGTGGAAGTATCCGGACGGCTTGGGGGAGCGGAAATTGCACGGAACGTTCACGTGGACCAGGGAAGCATACCCCTTCATACGCTGAAAGCACGTATAGATTACGGGTTTACAGAAGCTAACACGAAATATGGCTCCATCGGCGTAAAAGTGTGGGTCAACATGGGCGAGATACCGCCTGGAACGAAGAGACCAGAGGAGGATAACTATGGCGAAAATGCCTAGTCGGGTAAAATACCGCAAGAGCCAGCGCGGCACGATTCGCGGGAGGGCCACGCGGGGGAATCGCGTCAGTTTTGGCGAATACGGGCTGCAGTCCCTGGAAAAGGGCTGGATAAGCTCCCATCATCTGGAGGCGGGCCGTGTGGCTATAGGTCATTTTCTCCGGGATGAAGGTAAACTGACTCTTCGAATATTCCCCCATAAAAGTATTACCAGTACACCGGCTGAGACCAGGATGGGTAAAGGTAAAGGAGAGCCCGAGGATTGGGTTGCCGTTGTGAAGCCGGGGACGATCATATACGAGCTCGGCGGGTTGCCGGAGGAGCTGGTGCGAGAGGCGTTTGTTCGTGCGGCGGCGAAGATGCCTGTAAAGACGAAGATGTTGAAGCGGAGGTTTAAAGTATGAAGGCCGAGGAATTCAGAGGGCTTTCGGACCAGGAACTTGTCGAAGAGATAGATAATCTCAAACAGGATCTGTTCGACCTGCGTTTCCAGTGGCAGTCGGAGGAGTCTCCGGACACTTCACGGAAACGAAAGATACGACGCGATATCGCGAGGGCCAAGACGGTACTTCGGGAAAGAGAACTTCAACAGCAGAACGAAGCAGTATGAGCGGAACAAATCTTTTCCTGTCGGTGGAATAACCGGCGATACGAAAGAGCGGCGAAACCATGAGAAGAAGAGTAACAGGTATAGTGACGAGCGATAAAATGGATAAAACCATAGCACTGGAAGTGCAGCGAGTCCGCCAGCATCCGAGATATAAGAAATATCTACGGGAGTCATCCACGCTGCAGGCTCATGATGAGCATAACAAAGCCGGAGAGGGAGATCTGGTAGAAGTGGAAGAAACCCGTCCGATCTCGAAGACAAAAAGCTGGCGGCTTGTTCGAGTGTTGAAGCGCTCCGCACGGCTGAAACCGGAGGAAGAAGAAACCGTGGACATTCTGGGTGAGAGCGTTTCTGAGTAAGTATTCTGAAAATCTGATGTCAGGCGACTACCATGATAATGGAACAATCAGTACTGGACGTAGCGGATAATACCGGGGCTCGGACAGTTCGATGTTTTAAGGTTCTGGGCGGTACCGGACGGAGGTATGCGCACGTTGGTGATGTGGTCGTGGGAAGTGTGCAGAAGGTTATTCCGGGAAGTGAAGTCAAGCACGGAGAGGTGGTCCGAGGAGTTATAGTGCGGACCAGGCACCCGATCAAGCGTAATGATGGTAGTTACGTGCGCTTTGATAAAAATGCGCTGGTGCTGATTGGTGAAAACGAGGAGCCGCGCGGGACCCGGATTTTTGGGGCAATTCCTCGTGAGCTACGACAGGAAAACTATATGCGGATTATCAGCCTGGCCGCTGAAGTCGTATGACATTGTAAGAGAAGGTAAAAGTTATGAGTAAACAGCACGTTCAGCGAAATGATATGGTGGAAGTGATAACGGGGGAATATGTTGGAGTTCAGGGTCGTGTTTTACGCACGATACCGAAGGAAGACCGGGTTGTGGTGGAGGGTGTGAATGTGGTGACCAAGCACGTGAAGCCGACCAGAGAGAACCCCCGCGGCGGCAGGACCGAGCGGGAGGCGCCGATACATGCATCGAATGTGATGCTGGTGTGCCAGAATGGGGACTGTGAAAAATATGATGATCCGGTACGAACCCGCACGAAGGTGAACGCCGATGGATCCAAGGATCGAGTTTGCGTGAAATGTGGACACACAATAGTTCCACAGGAATGACAGTTGAGATAACCAATCGCTCCCGAGCAGGTAAGATACAATGAGTGACCAAAACGAACAGAGCAACGAGACCACAGCACCGGAGCCTCGCCTGTGCGAGCGTTACGAGCAGGAAATAGTACCGGAGCTGATGGACAGACTTGATATTGATAACGAGTTGGCCGTGCCGGAACTGGAGAAGATGGTTATTAACAGCGGCATCGGAGAGGCGACGGAGAAAGAGTCGCTTGTGGATGAGGCCGTTCAGGTGCTCGGCACGATTTCGGGTCAGAAACCTATTGTGACCAGGTCGCGGAAGAGCGTGGCCGGGTTTGGCATCCGAGCCGGGGTGCCGGTCGGGTGCAAAGTCACTCTGCGCAGGGAGCGGATGTTCGAGTTTCTGGATAGAGTCATCAGTGTCGTTCTGCCCCGGATAAGGGATTTTAGAGGATTGTCAACGGATTCCTTTGATGGAAACGGGAACTACAGTTTCGGGATCGATGAACATTACGTCTTTCCCGAGGTTGATCCGGATTCGCTGGAGAATGTCTTCGGGATGGATGTTACTCTTGTCACCAGTGCTGAGACGGATCCGGAAGCGCTGGAGTTGCTCCGCCTTGTGGGCATGCCGTTCCGCGAAGAGTAGTTTTACAGAGACAATCAGGAGGTGGTGAGGCACGAAATGGCTCGAAAAGCTCAGGTTGTTAAAAGTCAGAGAGAACCGAAATACTCCACACGCCACGTTAACCGCTGCCAGCTGTGCGGTCGTGCGCGGGGGTATATGCGCAAATTCAAGGTATGTCGTATTTGTTTCCGAGAGCTTGCCAGTCAGGGGAAAATCCCCGGTGTAAGGAAGGCAAGCTGGTAGGAACGATACGTCCGGCAAATAGAGCAACGTGGTGGAACAGTATAAAGAGGTAGACAAGATATGATGACCGACCCAATTGCGGATATGTTGACACGTATTCGCAACGCAATTGCGGCCCGAAAGCCAACAGTGCAGATGCCTGCGAGCAAGCAAAAGACAGGGATCGCTGATGTGTTGAAGCGTGAAGGATACATTGAAGAATACCAGGTGGCTGAGTTTGAGGGGAAAGAAGCGCTGAAAATTTACCTCAAATATGGCCCTGTTGGTGAGAGTGTTATTCGTGAGCTCGAGCGTGTGTCCAAACCCGGCAGAAGAGAATATCGCGGGGTTGATTCATTGCCCAGAGTGTCGAATGGAATTGGAACCGCCGTGGTGTCCACGAGTTATGGCATCCTCAGTGACCGAGAATGCCGCAAAAAGAACGTCGGCGGAGAAGTGGTCTGCACTGTCGAGTAAAGTCTACGCTCTGAGGTGACTCTCGGAGAGATGGGAGGATGAAATTATGTCGAACATGCTAAAACCGGTTAATATTCCCGATTCGGTGACTGCGGAGGTCGACAGCCGAAGGGCCAGTTTCCGGGGTCCAAAAGGAGAGCTTGATCATGAGGTTCCCCGGGGCCTGAAGCTGGAATATGATGCCGACGGAAACGAGATTACTGTCGAGCGAGATGCGGGCGGGAGAGAGCTGAAGGCACTGCATGGCCTGCACCGGTCTCTGCTGAACAATAAAGTCATCGGCGTGACAGAGGGATATGAAAAGACAATGGAAATCCATGGCACGGGGTATAACCTGGATGTGCGCCGCGATCACCTGGTGCTGCAGATTGGCTTCTGTCACGATGTGGAGCTTGAGATCCCGGAAAGCGTGGAGATCGAGATTGAGCGGGAGGCGGCGCAGCCGGATAACCCCGCCCGCTTTACGGTTAAGGGGGTTGATAAAGCGGTGCTCGGGCAGTTCTGTGCTGATATACGTGATGTTCGCCCCCCTGAACCCTATAAAGGCAAGGGAATCAGATACGCCGATGAACAGGTCAGACGGAAAGAAGGTAAGGCTTTTGCCGGGCTTGAATAGTCGCGTGGGATGTTACCTGTGGATAATTGATGGAGCTTATAACTGATGGTTGCAACCAGAAATAAAGAGGAACTGCGAAAACGGCGGCATCGTCGGGTGAGAGGGAAGGTTGAAGGTAGCCCGGATTGTCCGAGGATGTGTGTTTATCGCAGTAATAAACATATTTACGTGCAGGTGATCAATGACTGGAGCGGGGAGACCCTGGCCAGTGCTTCCACCGATAGCACTGAGCTTGCCGACGAACTGGAGAAGACATGGAATACCGATGCGGCGGCCAGGGTTGGGGAACTGATCGGAAAGAAATGTCTGGATGAAGATATAACACGTGTCGTCTTCGACCGGGGAGGATACAAATACCACGGTCGGGTCAGAGCTCTTGCCGAGGCTGCCCGCGAACAATTTGAAGAGGCTGGAGCCGAAGGGTTCTGAACGCATTCGTTTCTGTGAAAGAGTTGAATAGAATACAGCACTGGAGAGTTCATGGCGGACTGGGATAATCAAGGCGGATTGATGGATGAAGTGCTCACAATCCGTATGCATACCAAGGTTACCAGTGGTGGGCGAAACCTGAGTTTTGCCGCACTGGTGGCTGTTGGTGATGGTAACGGAAAAGTTGGACTCGGTTATGGGAAAGCCCCGGGCGTCCCCATGGCCATCGAAAAAGCCAATAAAGAGGCCAGAGAAAGTATGCTGGATGTGCCTCTGGTTGGTGATACGGTCTGTCATCAACATACGGGCAGACATAAGTCCTCCGAGGTTTTTATCAAGCCGGCGGCACCGGGAACAGGCGTAAAGGCGGGTGCCACCGTGCGCTCCATTATGCAGGTTCTTGGCGTCCATAATGTGCTCACCAAAAGCCTCGGTCGCAACAACCCGCTCAATCTCGCGAAGGCCACCATGACGGCTCTGAAGGAGATGCGATCGGTGGAAGAGGTCGAAGAACTGCGGGGTGTGCCTGTATTTCTCAAACACCCTCAAATCGATGCGCTGAAGGAACAGATGGGGGTAACAGAGGGCGGGGAAGCCGAGACTGCGGACAGTGAGGCCGAGGAAGAACCGGAGAGTGTTGAAGAACCGGAGGCCGAGGAACCGGAGGATCTTGCCGATGAGACGGATGAAGCCGATCCCGGGGAAGAGAAAGAACCGGTTGAAGCGGCCGAATCCGAGGATGAGGACGAAACGGAGTAGGCGTTCCGCGTTGTGGAACTGTTGTGCCCGAAGGAGTAAGTTATTATCAGATCTGACGAGGAATGTTATGGATATAGCTGAAGCAAAATCAGTTGTGACGCCCGATAAAAAAAAGAAACGCGTGGGCCGTGGCCGGGGAAGTGGTAACGGTAAAACCTGCGGTCGCGGAATGAACGGTGCGCGTTCGCGCAGTGGCTGGAGCCGCCGTAATATGGAAGGCGGGAATATACCGCTCTGGCGGCGGCTGCCAAAAGTTGGGTTTACGAATCAGCCCTTCAAAACGGAATACACCCCGGTTAATGTCTATGAATTGAACGTTTTCGAACCGGAGACAAAGGTGACCCCCGAAAAACTCCGGGAGATGGGCGTGGTGAAACAGCCCAGCCGCGACGGGATTAAGGTTCTCGGGGACGGTTCGATTGATCAACCGTTGACCGTCAGGGCCCATGCTTTCAGCAGCAGTGCCCGGCAGAAAATTGAGGCTGCAGGAGGCACCGTTGAGGTTATTCCAGGTCCTGAACCGCCTGTGCGCAACAAAATGAAACAGAAGGCTTCCGCCACCGCGATCGTGGAGACCGAAGGCGAACAGGTGGAAGATTAACGCAACTTTCCGGCAGATCTGCTCTGGAGCCCCCTATGGGACTGCTTGACCAAGTTACCAATATGTTTCGTATCCGGGATCTGCGTCGACGGTTACTTATTACCGTTGCGCTTATCGCCGTAACGCGAGTGGGCGTATTTATACCTCTGCCGGGTTTGGATTCTGCCGCACTGAGCCAGGCTATGGAGCAGGGCCAGGAGGGGGCGGGAGCCATTTTTGGCATCCTGAATATGTTTGCGGGCGGGGCTCTTGCCCAGGGAGCGGTGTTTGGACTGGGTATTATGCCCTATATCAGCGCTTCGATCATCTTCCAACTGATGGCCAATGTCGTCCCCAGTCTTGAAAAGCTCAAGGAGGAGGGGGAAGCGGGCAGGAAGAAACTGAATCAGTATACCCGAATCGCCACCGTTGTGATCTGCATGTTTCAGGGAGCGATGGTTGTGAGAGGGCTCTACCGTTTTGGGGTGATACCGGAATATGTGACCACGTCCTGGTTCTACTCGGCATGGTTTTCGATCAGTAACGGGTTTCTGCTGATGGCCGGTACCATGTTCCTGATGTGGATAGGAGAACAGATAGATGAGCACGGGATTGGTAATGGAATATCGCTGATCATCATGGTCAATATTCTCTCACGGCTTCCCGGTCAGCTTCAGATTCTGGCCCAGAATATACAACAGGCGGAGAGCCAGCAGAACTCGGTACTCAAGATTCTGGTGCTTGTCGCCCTCTTTGTCGCGCTGGTTGTTGCTATAGTGTTTATAACCCGTGGTGAGCGCCGTATACCGGTCCAGCAGGCAAAACATGTGAGAGGACCGAAAGTCTATGGCGGGCAGAAGCATTATCTTCCCCTGAAGGTTAATCAGGCGGGTGTGATGCCTCTGATTTTTGCGAGTGCTTTGCTGCAGTTTCCGGCAATCATCGCCGGAGCGGCCACTGAAAGTTTCAATCCCGACAGTTTGTGGCATGGTTTTTTCACCTTTATCAATGACGCTATTCAACCCGGTGAACTGAGTCTTTCTTACGTCCTCCTCTACGGAACTCTGATTTTCTTCTTCTCATATTTCTGGACGGCGATAATGTTTAACCCCCAGGATATGAGTGATAACCTGAAGGATTACGGCAGTTTCATCCCCGGAATACGTCCCGGAAGGAGAACGGCCGATTACCTGGAGGGAATTATGAACCGGGTCACTATGGCCGGTAGCTTCTTTTTACTGGTTATTGCCCTGATGCCCATGATTGTCTCCTGGGCCCTTAATATACCGCTGGAGACGGCGGCTCTTTATGGTGGGACAAGTCTATTGATCGTTGTTGGAGTTACCCTGCGTCTGGTCAATAAGATAAATCAGCATCTTGAGATGCGACGCTACGAGGGGTTTGCGGCCGGGGCTTCGGGAAGGAAACGGACGCGGCGCCGACGATGATTGCATGAGGTGCGAATGTGAGGGAGGCGGTTGGTCTTCTGGGCTCACTGGAGGCACGGGTTTCCATTGGGATCGTGTGTTCGTGATAACGGAAATATTCTGGCCCGGCGGTGGCGGCCAGGATTCTGGACACGTAGCGAGAGTTAGACACGAGAAGAGAAAGGATACATACGGTGAAACTGGTGTTTCTTGGACCGCCGGGAGCAGGAAAAGGAACTCAGGCGGCACGAATGTCGGATGAGTTCGGCCTTGAACATGCCTCTACAGGTGATATATTTCGTTCCGCAGTGGCCGAAGGCTCCGAACTTGGTGAGACCGTACAATCATATCTTGATGAAGGAAAGCTCGTCCCGGATGAGTTGACCTCGCGGGTGGTGGATGAAGTGGTTCTCGCCCGCAAAGAGGATTACATCCTCGATGGTTTTCCCCGGACGATAGGTCAGGCTGAGATGCTGGAGCAGATGCTTCAGAAAAGATCCCAGAGTCTGGATGGGGTAATATATTTTGAACTGGAGGAAGATGAAGCAATCAGGCGCCTCACCGGCAGATTGGTGTGTTCGGAGTGTGGGGCCAATTATCACCGTGAGTTCATGCCCCCGAAGGCCGAAGGGATCTGTGATAAGTGCGGAGCAGAACTCAGAGTGCGCAGTGATAGTTCGGAAACAGTGGTTCGGGACCGTCTTGAAGAATACGAGGCGAAGACCGCTCCTCTGGTTCCTTTTTATGAAGAGAAACGGATACTCAAAACGGTCGATGCCTCTGCTTCCCCCGATGAAGTCAGTGAGCTTACGAAAAGGGCAATTAAGGATCTGCAGAGGTAATAAGACGAGTGACCGGTCGGTCCGGATGGAATGGCCGATCAGGGCGTGAGCGATGTTGGGAATATGTGTTTTAGACTTTGATGAGCGTCGGCCTGTGTTGGGCTGTGCCGGGGCAGGGCGAGCCAGCGTAGATTGATAGTGGAGGAATTGTCAATGACATCCATAGCGACCAGAAAACCTCCCGAGCTTGCCGGCATGAAAAAGGCAGGCCGGATAGTTGCGCGGGCCCTTGATGTGGTTAAAGAAGAGGCCAGGGCCGGCATGACGACCGGCGAGCTGGATGCGATGGTGGAAGAGCTGATCCGGGATAACGGCGCGAGGCCCGCCTTCAAAGGATATCGTGGTTTTCCGGCCAGTATCTGCACGAGCATAAACGAGGAGGTGGTCCATGGAATTCCCGGTGAGAGGCGTCTTGAGGACGGTGACATTTTGAGTGTCGATATCGGCAGCGAACTTGATGGCTATTATGGTGATGCCGCCATAACCGTGCCTGTTGGCGAGGTGAGCAGGGAATCGAGACGCCTGATTGATACGACCCGGCGGGCGCTTGATGCCGCAATTGATGTCATACGTGCGGGAGTCACCCTGGATGAAATCGGGCGAGCCGTTGAGAATGAGGCGATCGGTCAGGGTTTCAGCGTTGTGCGCCAGTACACGGGCCACGGGATCGGGACGCAAATGCATGAGTCCCCCCAGATCCCGAATTTTCCAGCCGGTAACGGCCGAACCGTTTTGCCCGCCGGGGCGACCGTTGCAATAGAGCCGATGATTAACGCAGGAACCCACCGGGTGAAACAGCTGGATGACGGCTGGACGGTTGTGACCAAAGACGGTCGGCGTTCCGCACATTTTGAACATACCATTGCAGTTGAAGAAAATGGCCCCAGCATAATGACGGTACTGTAGGCCATTTGTCGGGAATCCCCTAACATGATATAATCAGGATCGTTATCCCATGCCAAAAGAAGAACCTATAGAAGTAGAAGGAACTGTCAAAGAAACTCTGCCGAACGCCAGGTTCAAGGTGGAACTGGACGATGGCCATGAGGTTCTGGCGCACGTGTCCGGTAAGATGCGGATGAACTTCATACGGATTCTCGAGGGGGACCGGGTTACGGTGGAGATATCCCCTTATGATCTGGAAAAAGGGCGTATTGTTTTCCGAGAATCCTGATGGGTCTGTTTACATGCCAGGCCCGTACGATATGTTTTGCGGCAACAGGCACAACCGGCATGGCTGCGGTTCCGACAGTTAGCGCGGATCCCGGTGGACTGATTTCGGGTGGACGGCTTGATAAGGCCGACAGTGCTGTGAACCGGGGGCCGAAATGAGAATTGAATCCAGGAGGTGAACGACAGTGAAGGTGAGATCATCAGTTAAAAGATTATGTGAGAACTGCAAGATCGTTCGGCGCAAGGGTGTCGTCAGAGTTATCTGCTCCAACCCACGCCATAAGCAGCGACAGGGTTGAACAAGCGACAACGTTATTAAGACGAGGAGGTAGGTTTATGCCCAGAGTAGCAGGCGTCGATATACCGGAAGACAAGCACATCGATATCTCTTTGACCTATATATACGGGATCGGCGATACCACCGCTCAGCACATCTGCGATGTTCTGAACGTGGATCCCCACACTCGTGCCGGGGATCTGAGCGAGGATGAAGTGAGCCGAATCGCCGCCTACATCGATAAGAACTTCATGACCGAGGGCGAACTTCGGCGAATGGAGGCGGCAAATATCGCGCGGTTGCGCGAAATTAATTGTTATCGCGGCATCAGGCATCGGAAAGGATTGCCGGTGCGTGGTCAGCGCACGCGGACAAATGCCAGGACGCGTAAAGGTAAAAAGCGTACGGTTGCTGGTAAGAAGGGCGTTAAAGAACTCGGTCAGTGATGGCGGAGCTCGTCCCTGCCGCATGGAGAACGGACTCATAAATCGGTATAGCCGGTGGATACAAAGGAATTGCTGAAGTTTTATCGCTCGCGCCCGGAAACGTTGAAAGCGATGGATTTGATGGGCCCGGCAGGGCAGATGGATTCAGGTGGCGATAAGAAACTTCGTGAGGTTGCTGGCCTGATCGAGATCATTCTGAGGTATGTCCGGGAGTTTATTCCCGATCAGGATCTCAGAGTGCTGGAAGGGTCCTGTGGGAAAAGCTATCTGGGTTTTGCCCTGTGTGTCCTCCTGGAAGAACTTGAGGACCGAGAGGTGAAATACTGCGGGGTTGATTCCGACCCTGAGCTGATAGAACGATGTCGGAAGCTCTCGGCAAAGCTGGGACTTTCGGACGCGGCGTTTTTTGCGTGCAGGACGGTGGAGTTCGATTCGTCGGTTGATTTCAACCTTGCCACTTCCTTACATGCGTGCGATACGGCCACGGATGAACTCATTGCCAAAGGCATTGAACTGGATGTCCGTCTCATTCTGACTGTCCCATGTTGTCAGAGTCAGATACGAGGGCAGATAAAGAACGGGCATCCCCTGACGCCCATGACGGATTATGGCCCGGCCCGGTATCGTTTTGCGAATTTGCTGACCGATACCTTGCGTGGCCAGTTCCTGAACGCCGCGGGGTACCACGTGAAGCTTGATGAGATAGGATCGCCCCGTCTCACGCCGAAAAATCTCTGTATCTGTGCGCGTAAGGTTAAACGGAGGAGCAGAAGCAGGCGAGATCTGGGCTACAGAAAGTTGCGAGAAATGTTTGACGTACGCCCGGCTATCGAGAAGTTGTGTCCGGGTATAATTGATGGAGATGCCGATTGAGTTTTCAGTGAGAGTTAGAACCCGAGAAGGAGGCCTGTCAGGAATGGCTAAGAAGAAAGGCAGAACCAAAAGAGTGGGATCACGGGCTATCGCCCATGTCCATGCGACCTTCAACAACACGAAGGTGACGATTTCCGATCTGAAGGGCGAAGTGCTCTGTTGGCGTAGCGCTGGTTCGGTTGGTTTCTCCGGTGCGCGTAAAAGTACGCCATTCGCGGCCCAGCGGGCTGGAGAACAGGCCGCCAGGGAGGCCAAAAATATGGGGGTTCGGGAAGTGGAAGTGAAGGTGAAGGGCCCCGGTTCAGGGCGGGAATCTGCTATCACTGCTCTGGAGTCGGCGGGCCTTGTGGTACATTCAATTGAAGACACGACGCCTCTTCCTCACGATGGGTGTCGGGCTCGGAAGAGACGGCGTGTATAGTAAGATATTGGCGGCGGCGCTGGCCCGTATCCCATCCAATTGGTGATGGGGGCATGCGAGGCCGGGCTACCGGTTGAGCTCATAATTCAGTTAAAGAGTTTCGTTACAGCGGAGAAAGAGAAGGAAAATGGCAAGATACACCGGGCCAAAATGCAAAAGGTGTCGGCGAGAGGGTGTCAAACTGTTTCTGAAAGGTACCCGCTGCCACACGGCTAAATGTCCTATTGATAAGCGGAGTCGCCCACCCGGGATGCACGGTTATAGCCGGGGACGGCCTTCTCCTTACGCCATACGGCTGCGGGAGACTCAGAAGGTGAAGCGATTTTATGGCTTGCTGGAGAAACAGTTCAGACGGGTTTTTTCCAATGCAAGTCAGCAGCAGGGCAACACAGGTGAGAACCTGCTGGCTCTGCTTGAGCGCCGCCTTGATAATGTGGTTACCATTGCAGGCCTTGCAGCGTCTCGAGCTCAGGGCAGGCAGTTTAGCACCCATGGACATATTGAGGTAAACGGGCAGAAGTTGCGGACTCCCAGTTACGAGGTTAAAGAGGGGGACGTGATAAGGCCAAAACCTCAGGATAATATACTGGCCCTTACCCGGACCAATCGTGAGGAACAGGGGCATCCGGAGCCCTCATGGCTTGACGTGAATGATGCCGACCTTACGGTGGAAGTTGCAAGAATGCCGATCCGGGAAGATGTCAGCCTGGAGGTTGATGACGGCCTCGTGGTGGAGTACTGTTCCCGCTAATCAAGCCGCCATACGTCTTCGATGATCATATTGGATCTGTTTACTCTGTAGATATTTGGGAGGCATATAAATGCCCGTACGAGTCAGATGGCGCGGTCTCGAATTGCCGGTGCAGGTGACGGTTAATCAGGATAATCTGACCGACACATACGGCGAGTTTTTCGTGGAACCCTTTGAACGCGGTTTCGGTCACACCATTGGAAACAGTCTGAGGCGGGTGCTTCTGTCCTCGCTTGAAGGCAGCGGTATAGTGGCCGTCCAGATAGACGGTGTGCAGCAGGAATTTGCCGGGATGGAAGGTGTGGTGGAGGATGTGCCCGAGATCATCCTGAACATCAAGGAAATCGTACTGCGGATGCATCCGGATGAAGAACGGACCATTAAACTGGAGAAAGAGGGTAAGGGACCGGTTAAAGCCGGTCACATAGAAACCGATCCGGATGTGGAGGTCATTAATCCGGACCATGAAATTGCCAATTTAAGCACCGACCGCGAGTTTAAATGCACGTTCACGGTGCGTAAAGGCCGTGGCTATGTGCCCGCGGAGGAGCATGAGGATCTGAATGCCCCCATCGGTACCATCCCGGTCGACGCGTTGTTCTCCCCGATCCAGCGGGTGGCGTATCATGTCTCGGATACCCGGGTGGGACAACGTACAAATTATGATCGGTTGATGCTTCAGATATGGACAAATGGGGCGGTGGAGCCGGAAATGGCGCTCGTTGAGGGTTCCAAGATCCTGCGAAAACACCTCACTCCCTTTGTGGAATACTTCGAAATGGGCCGGCTCATGCCCCGAGAAGAACCACAGCCTCTCGCTCCCGTGGAGGAACTCGAAACTCCTGAAGTCTCCGAGGCCACTCTCTCCACCCCGATCTCTGCCCTGGATCTGGATTCTCGATCTCAGAACTGCCTTGAATCCGAGGGTATTGATACCATTGGAGAATTGCTTGAAAAAAATGAGGATGAACTGCTCTCCATACGGAATTTCGGGCAGGTGAGTCTCGAAAAACTCCAGGAGTCCCTGGAGGAACGGGATCTTGAAGTTGGTCTTCTTGCGCCCGAAGAAGAGGAAGAGTAATCAAGTCAGGTTGAACATCAGAACATGATCGACAAGGTTTTCATTTCAGGCTGAAGCAGAAATATGAGACATAGAAAAAAAGGTCGCAAGTTAAATCGGACCGCCTCGCACCGGGAAGCCACCAGGCGGAACCTTGCAAAGGCATTGCTGGAGCACGAGCGTATTATCACTACCCCCGCAAAAGCGAAGGAAGCCCAGTCTTTTGTGGAAAAACTGATCACGCTTGCCCGAAAATCTCTGCCGTTCAAGGATTCTGAGGATCCGGAGGAGAAGGGGAAATATCTCCATTATTACCGGCAGGCGATGGGGCGTCTGCAGGATAAAGAAATGGTTCAGAAGCTTTTCGGTGAGGGAGAGTGGCGCGAAAAAGAGTCACTCGCGGAACGTTACGAAGACAGACCCAGTGGTCAGACCCGTATTGTAAAGCTCAGCGGTAGCCGACTGGGGGTACCTGTGGGCACAACGTTTGCCGAGGTGCCTGTGTTTACCTACGAAATTGCGGGTAAAGAACGATCGATGAAGATCACCGGAAATCGCCTCGGCGATAACGCCGAACAGTGCATTTTCGAACTGGTGGAAAAAGAGCAACCGGAAGAAGAGCAGGAAGTCGAGCCCACCATTTCCTTTGATGAGGACGAAACCCTGGACACCTCCGATGAGGATGCAGATCAGGCTGAAACCGAACCGGAAGTGTCTGACGAAACAGAGGATCCGGAGGATGTAGAGGACGACGCCGAAACGGGCCCGGAAGCTTAGAGATGGATTGGGCTCATTGGGGCAACGCTTTTGCCGGATGCAGAAGAAAAAGAGCACACATGGGGCTGCACAGTCCTGCTGCTTTGTTGTAACCGCCCCGGAGGACCCCTGGCGGGTGGCTGTGACGTCGGTTAACTCGTGAGGGGGAGGAGTTAACTGCACCGGGCTCCTGCCTGTCAGGCCGTGGAGCACGAAGGATGTTCTGCACTGGTTACCAGGAGAAAAAAGGGGGCCGCAGCTAATTTACAGGCCTTATCCCGCATATTTCACAAACCTCAAACGATAATTATTCTAAAAGCAACTTCACCAAAGGTGAATCGCAAAGTCACAGGCAGGTTTATAACAACAGGGTGTTTTTAACAGTGCCGGCAACACCGGTTTGGTCTACGGCCGAGCCGTCAGCACGCCATCTATAAGAACAGCCTGCAGTTCCGGTGTCCCGCGGCTGCGGGACGAGCGCCTTTGTCTGTTCTTATATATGGCGCAC
>JBKHGK010000003.1:0-25172 GCA_046539705.1 Candidatus Brocadiia bacterium
GTCTGTTCTTATATATGGCGCACTGACGACTCGTGAAATATACGGGTTAGCATATTTCTGCGGGGGGTCACTGCGTCTCTGTTCTGACCAATCCGCTAACGCGGCTCAGGCGCTCCTTTATGCTGTGGCGTTTGTCCGATGAGAGGGCGGGGCATTCGCCGAGCATCTCCAGCGGGCCTCTGACCTCCTGTATGTCCTCGCGCAATCCCCGGAAGAGTGCTGAAAGTATATTTTCGCGGAGGTTGCTCACTTCCGACTTGTCCTGGTCCAGTCCCGGATTGGCGGCCAGTTTGCCCAGGCTCACAAGCAACGCGGCTCGTCGTTCCTCATCCTGTTCCTCGCAAGTTTCCCATGCCCCAAGCATGGCCTCGCCCGTTTCCAGGCACAGCTGATGTATGTGCGGGTCGGTGGCCGGCCTGGAACATATTTCTCCCAGACTGCGGACCACCTTGACTTTGTTCAGAAACCGCAGGATCGACCGTCCCAGTCGGGCACTCATCTCACCGGGGGTTTCGTCGCAGGCCGCAACCGCGCAGATAGTTTCGATGAGGGAGCTCATCGCCCCCGGCCCCCAGACCACTCGCACGTGGGAGGCCCCCTCCCAGAGAATAAGGAGCTCGCTGACCAGCTCCCGGCGAAGCTCCTGTGGTATGTGGCTGTTCGTGCCGATGTGCTTCAGACCCTGGAGCACCTTTGGGAGCAGCTGCAGGTCGAACATCATCTCGTTTCCGAACTCATAGACCGTCCCTTCTTCCGTTTCATACTTCCGTCCCTGAACTTCGGGACCTTCCATGTGAAGCACGGACTTGAACTGCTGGAATATCTCCCTCTGATGCTGGATGTCGGCATTGGGGGAGCCCGCCAGTATACCCATTGCCTCGACCGACTGGTAAGTGAACCCGGCTTCCCCGATCAGTTGTTTCAGCTGGTCAAGAAGATCATGGAAATGACTGCTGCCGGCATCGGTGTATCCGGTGAAACAGGCATAAGGGACGATGAAGCTGCCTCTGCCGGCCTGAGGGTCGGCCATAAGGTCTCTGCAGAAACTGATCGACGCCCGCACGTGCCGCTCCTCAATCTGTCCGTGCCATTTCTCCGCGATTTTCCCAAGACTGCGGAAGGGTCGGTCGGCGTCTTCGCGCGGATATCGGCGTTTCACATACGACAGGAGTGGTTCAACCGCAGGTGGGCCGAGCTGTTCAATCGTCTGGCTGATTTCATCAATAGTGCTTTCCAGGCGAAAGTCGCTGATCTGGCCCAGTAGCTCTTCCGTCACCCTTTTTTTCATCCGGGGATTCAGTCGTTCGTCGGCGATGATGCTGGTCTCTACAATGCAATGTCTGGTGTGATGGTCGCCGACCTCGAGAGTATCAATCACAGAGTCGACGGCCTCGTTGATCACCTCCGATCCGGCATCCGTTTCCGAACAGAGGGTGTCAAGCAGGCGGACTAACTCGGCCCTGCGGCGACCGGTGGTGTTAGTGAGTTTACTGTGCGCCGCCTGGACTGAGGCTTCCCCGAAGCGTGCCAGAGCGTAGCGGAGTTGTACCCTTTGTTGTTCAGGTATATCGGATTCAAGGATACCCTCCACCGCCGCCTCGGCCAATCGTATCGGGGACTGTCCTCCGGAGCACAGATCGCATAGAAGGACGAGGATAAATCCGCGCACGTGGGGTTTATGGGACCGGTCAGTTTCGGCCCAGAGAAGTTCTTCCACCGTTTCCGGGCATGCCTTATGGCAGGCGGCAATGGCCTTCTGGAGGGGCGCTGCCAGGTCAGGATAGAAGCGGTTGAGGTTGCGCAGGGCGGTTCTGACAAACTGTTGGGTCTTCTGGTCGTGGCCGGACAGGACGGGAGCGGATTGGGTTATGAGCTGGAGAAGTTCTTCCAGAACCCGGGAACTGGTGGAATCGGCGAAAAGTTGCAGGATCACTGCCAGCGCCAGGCCCATCTCCGACTCGTCGCCCTCCTCAAGAAGGTCGTGCAGGCGTCGTATGGAGTAGAGCACATCCGATTCATCCGCCTCGAACAGTCTGTGGACCGCGTCGGTGAGTTCCTCCCGGAATCCTATCTTTTTCAGACACGTTACGGCCTCCTGCCTGACCGGAGCCTCAGCGGCGGAGTCGATCAGGGTTCGGACGAACACCCCCGCCTTTTCTCCGGGGTCCGCCGGGGCGTAGACCAGTTTGCGCAGGGCCTCTATGCGGTCCCCGGGATTCTGACTGGTAAGAGCGGCAAGTTTGAGCTGTTCGACCTGTTCGGGTTCGAACAGATTCTCGGGTGATTCGAGTCCAGGGCCGTTTTCGGGGGTCTGGACCATCTGGCCGGCCGGGCTCTCCTCCTCCTCCTGTTCGACCCTTTCGGCCAGCAGTTCGTCTTCGAACGCGATTGTGCGCCAGTCCTCCTCCTGCGCCGCCGAGACGCGCAGCAGGTCCGGGTCCGTATAATCCTTTTCGGAGGCCCTCTCCTGCAACCAATCGGTGCTCAGGACGTCGGGATCATCAAATATGGTGCGATCCAGCAGGAGCTCACGCAGTGGCGAACAGTTGGCGGCGGTTTCCAGCACGGCAGGGCTTACATCGATTTTCCGGCTCCTCAGGGCCACGATTCGTGCGGCAAGGCGGGCCCCTATGGCATATTCATTCATGAGCCGATCCCGGCTTTTATCCCGTTCTCCCCTCAAGATGTTCCTCCGTTCCCAAAATTTCCGAGGAATAAGCTGGGGCCGAGCGCCGCGCGGCTCCTCTCGAGAGATAGCGTTTTTGTCGAAAGCGTCCTGACCCCGAAAGGTCCCGCTCGGCGGTCATGATATTTCCACTTCCCCGCTGCCCTCCTTGATGCGGCCTATCAAGATCGGGTCCTCGCCGTGGCGCCGGAGCGTATCCATGATACTCTGTTCGAAATACGACGAGACCACAAGCACAAATCCTATACCCATGTTGAAAGTGCCGTACATCTCATCCTGCGGGACGTCTCCGATTGTCTGCAGTATGTCAAATATTGCCGGCCGTTCCCACTGGTTTGAATCCAGGAGAGCGTCGCAATTACCGGGCAGCACACGGCCTATATTTCCCGGAAGGCCTCCGCCGGTTATATGGGCCATGGCATGAACGGGCTGTTTTACCCTGTAATAGCACATAACCTCGCGGATGGGGCGGGCGTAAATGCGCGTGGGCCGGAGCAATTCGTCGGCAACACTGCGATCAAGACCGTAAGATTTCAGGGAGTCGTCCGTCTGGAGGCCGGCGACATCAAAGATCAGTTTTCGCACGAGAGAATAGCCGTTTGAGTGTATACCGTCCGATGGCAGCCCGATGATACCATCGCCGGGTCGGACTTTCTTTCCGTTCACAAGTTTTCGCTGTTCCACCACGCCCACCACGAAGCCGGCCATATCGTATTCCCCTTCGGTGTAGAACCCGGGCATTTCGGCGGTTTCCCCGGCCAGCAGCGCGCAGTCGCACATCCGGCACCCATCCGAGATGCCTTTTACCACCTTCTGCAGAGCATCGGGGGAGAGCTTTCCGGTGGCGAGGTAATCCAGGAAAAAGAGCGGTTCAGCCCCCATCACCACGATGTCGTTCACCGACATGGCCACCAGATCTATCCCCACAGTGTCGTGTCGTCCGGCCCGGAACGCCACTTTGAGCTTTGTACCGACACCGTCGGTGGAGCTGACCAGCACCGGATGCCGGTAGTTACGTCGCCAGAGTCTGTCGTGGAAATCAACCGAAAACAGTCCCGCGAATCCTCCCGTCCCGCCGACGACGCGTCCGTCGAAGGTCCGCTGCATGAGACTCTGGATGTTTTCGGCGAACCGGTCGCCTTTATCGACGTCAACTCCCGCGTCCCTGTAAGTGATTGGCGACATGAAGAATCCAATTATGAGGAAAAGTAAATATCCTGTTCTCGAAGATTTACAAGCGGCACCACAGTGACCATGATTATAGCGCAGGCCGCAGTACAATCAAAATCTGAACAGTGACTTCTCCAGAACATGATACTCACCCGCGGACCCAGGGTGATGGCGGGGCGCGGAGCGTGGGGAAAAACCTTGCCCCGCGCGGGGCCTTTTCGCCTCAGCGGCCGGCGGACATCTGGAAATTTGTTTTCGCTAAAGAATATGCAGTGTTGACCGACAATAGTAATGTATGACCGCCTGTGAGCTGGCAATGGACGGGCGCAGGAATATAGTCTGTTAAGGCGAGAAGAGATTGACCGGGGCGGGCCGTTGATCATAGCTGCGTTTCCCGAGTCGTGGTCGGGCAATTATTTAACAGAAAGGGTATAAATGAATTTTGAATCGCTCGCGGAAGGCTGTTCGGATACCAGGGAGGAAGCTTTTCAACTCTTGCAGGCGGCGGCCGATGCCGTGATTGAAACGTGTGAGATGCAACTGGAGCTCCCCCTGGAGAAGAAGGGGGGGGCGGCCAAACCGGACAGCGGATGTTCAACTTTTGGGAGCGGTATTGCGCTGACCGATGCAACAGGGGGCTATAACTTGATGATTGTGGGGACGGAACAGAGTACCACCACCCTGACCCGGCGGCTGTTTTTCATGGAAGATGATATGGAGGTGTCGCAGGACGAGATTGCCGACGCTCTCGGGGAGCTGGTGAACGTGGCCGGCGGATATGTTAAATCTCATAGAGACGAGGGGAAACCAGACCTCCAGCTTGGCCTCCCTCTTTTTCTGACCGGCAGCGGATGCATCGAATTTCTGGCCAGTGGTGTATATGCCGCGGCCCAACCTCTGGAGGGACCGGATGACATCAGACTGCAGATAATCATCATCTGGAAAGGCAGCGAAAACGGCTGAGGCGCCTGAAACAATACTGCATCAGGCGGCAATATGCCCACCCACTGTGTGGTGAACACTCAGACACTTCGGCACGCCAATTGCGGCATGATATGGTTTCGGATGGAGCCTCCTGAGCGCGCATCTCCGTCAACCAGGCATTTCCGGGTGAACACGCGATAGTGAACAATAAAAGACCAGAATCAGAGATGAGGCCTGAATCGGGTCCAAACTCCGGTTCCACAGACAGCTCACACTGGGGGGTGGACCCGACAGAGCAGATATATCACATCCCGATTGCTGATCTCGCGGTCATATCGACTCCCGGCACAGTCCTCGCCTCCTATTCCCTGGGATCGGATCTGGCCGTAACCCTGTATGACCCGGAGAGTCAGGTAAGCGGCATGGTGCATGCCATGTTGCCGGTGAGCCGGGAGGATCCTCAGAAGGCCGCCTCTTCCCCCGCGACCTTTGTTGACTCCGGACTTCGGCTGCTTCTGGACCGTCTCGAATCCGCTGGAGCTGCCACCGAACGTCTCGTTACCTGCGTGGTTGGTGGCAGTACCCTGGAATATAGCGAAGGTTACTACTCGACGGGTCGGAAAAATTTTACGATCGCGCGAAAAATCCTCTGGAAAAACAACATCCTTATTGATGCGACCGATGTGGGGGGCAGCAAAATAAGAAGCGTGTTTCTCGATACTCGGTCCGGCCGCATTACGGTTTCAACGGGGTTGCAGGAGAAAAATCTTACCTGAAAACGCGGAAATGGATTCAAGTCTCCGGGGGAATGAACGATAACTACTAAGGTATGGCTGGAGACCGTCCCTTCAACAGGGGGCAGCGACGCCGGAGTGACCGTTGTATATTTATCCGACTTCTCAACCAGATGCCTTCTGAATTAGTGAGGATCACACTGCCGTGAGTCTGCATAATGCGCTCAACAGCATCGCCGAACTGGTTATGGTGGCCGAGGCTGAGAACGAGGATGATCTGCTTGAGCTACGTGACCGACTGCAGAGGCTGAAGCGGGAGGCGGAGGATGCCTCGGCCAGGGTCAGTGCTGGTACGATCGATCAGATCAGTGAAACTATAGCGTTGATCGACTCGTTCCAGGATGGGTCGGCGGATCTGGGCGGTGATGAAGTGCTGGAAAAGGTAGGGAAACTGACCTCATTACTTCAACAGAACGAGGCCGGAGAAACCGACTCCAACAATGAGATGTCCGGCGAGCAGGGCGCCAGCCAGGCGGGCGATGACGGGGAGTCGGACGTTTCCGGCAATGACCTTCCTGCCAATGTGGACGAGGCCATTCTGAGCGAATTTCTCGACAGCCGATCGGACACGCTTCTGCAGGTTGAGGAGCTTGCTCTCAGCCTTGAGACGGAGGCCGATCCCGATCAGGTCCATGAGACGGCGGATCAGATCAAGAGACTCCTCCATACGATCAAGGGCGAGACGGGCATGCTGGGACTGAACGGATCTCAGAGGTTGTGTCATGCTCTGGAGTCGATGTTCGAAAGCGCGCACAGGCCAGACCAGCTCTCAGACGTCCTGCTGCAGGCAAAAGACTGGTTGCACGATGCCTTTGAGGCCTATGGGCGCGGAGAGCTCCCCGCCGAAGAACCGGACGATATTCTCGCCGAGATTGACGAGCTGCTTGAAGATACAGATGAGGACGGTGAACCCGACAAGACGGCGTCTGGCGAATCCCCGGATGAGCCGGCAGAAGCCGGCCCCCAACAGCGGCCGGGGGAGGGCGACTGGTCGGATCCGGACGAGCAGGATGATGATGCGGTCGGTGAACGTGATACCCCTGAGGCGGTTACCGATGACCCGGACATGGTTATGGAGTTCATCGAGGAAGCCCTGGAACACCTTGAGGCGGCCGATTCGCAGCTGCTGAAGCTGGAGAGCAATCCGGAGAACGCCGAGGCGCTCGATGCCGTTTTCCGCGCCTTCCACACAATTAAGGGGCTGGCCGGATTCTTCGAGCTTGAACACGTGCAGACCCTCGCCCATCGGGCGGAGAACCTGCTGGATGCCGCCCGGGACGGGACCATAACGCTCGCCGAAGGTCGCGCCGACGCCGCCTTTGACTCCGTGGACCTGCTCAGAACGCTCATTGTCGACGTCAAAGAAACGCTTCAATCGGGCACCCCACTGCCTCATCGGGAAGAGATCAACGACCTCCTGCCGGCAATCGCCGGAATTCTGTCCGGCGCTTCCGCACCGGCCGAAGAGTCCCTGGAGGTCGATGATCCCAGTAAAAAACTGGGTGAAATCCTTCTTGAGCAGGGGATTATAACCGAACAGGACCTCGAAGATGCACTGGAGAAAGAACCGGCTGAAGATGGTCCACCTGTGCTCGGAGAACTGCTGGTCGAAGCAGCAGAAATGTCCAGCCGGGAGGACCTGGAAGCGCTCCGAGAACAACTTAAGGGCGGCCGCTGGGAAAAAGTTGGTGAGCTCCTCCTCCAGAAGGAAGAAGTCACCCCGGAAGATGTGGAGGAGGCGTTGCAAGGGGCGGATACGGGATCAGGAAAAAAGAAGATCGGCCAGAAACTGGTTGAAAAAGGCGCCGCCAGCGGCAAGGACGTGGCCAGAGCCGTTCGCGGCCAGAAAAAATCCAGGAACCAGACCACGAAATCATCCACAAAATCAGGTTCACGAGCTTCCGATAGCACCTCCACGCCCTCCACCAATCAGGTGAGGGAAAGCATCCGCGTTGACGCCGACCGGCTCGATCACCTCATCGAGACCATCGGTGAGATGGTTATCGCGCAGTCCATGGTTCAGCAGTCGCTCTCCGATGTGGAGATATCACAGAGCGCAGGAGTGCAGCGCAAACTGGACCGGCTGGACAAGATGACGCGGGAGATGCAGGAGGTGGGCATGTCCCTGCGCATGGTCCCGGTCCGGGCCACTTTCCGAAAGATGGCCCGTCTGGTTCGGGACCTCTCACGTAAGTCCGGAAAAAAAATACAGTTTAAGATGTCCGGTGAGCACACGGAACTGGACAAATCGCTGGTGGATCAGATCGGGGATCCACTTGTCCATCTTATACGAAATGCCGTTGATCACGGGATAGAAGATCCCGGGGAACGTGAGGCGAAGGGGAAATCGCCCACCGGTTCTATCTACCTCCGGGCCTACCATGAGGGAGGCAACATATATATTCAGGTTGAGGACGATGGTCAGGGTCTGGACCGTGGGGCGATACTTGATAAGGCGCGTTCCCGCGGGCTCATTGACGACGGAGACGAGATGGAGGACGAAGAGGTGTATGGTCTGATCTTCGAACCGGGATTTTCCACGAATGACGAAATCACGGATGTCTCGGGGCGGGGAGTGGGAATGGATGTGGTGAAACGCAACATCGAAGGTATGCGGGGACAGGTCAGCGTTGAAAGTGAACCGGGCGAAGGATCGACTTTCACCATCAGGCTTCCCCTCACCCTGGCGATCATCAACGGTATGGTGACCCGCATAGGTGAAGAACGCTACGTCATCCCGACTCTGTCTATCCAGCAGTCCGTGCGACCGAGTGAGGGGGACATCTCAAGTGTGCTCGGCAAAGGCCGGATGCTTGACTTTCAGGGCGGGGATATCCCCCTCTACCATCTGGGTCGTCTTTTCCACATTGATGGGGCCGGGACCGAGTGGGAGAAAGGACTCGCGGTGGTGGTGGATTGCGATGGCCGCCAGGTCGGGCTCTTCGTGGACGAACTTCTTGGTCAGCAGCAGACTGTTATAAAAAGTTTGAGCGGAGGCTTACAGAAACAACCCGGGCTTTCAGGCGGGGCTATCATGCCGGATGGAAAGGTGGCGCTGATCCTGGATGTGCCCGGTCTGGTTCGTACAGCGGAACTCAATGCGGAGGAACAAATTGATGTTGCCGGATGAGGTGCAGACGACTGTCGGTCGCCGGGAACCGGCGATCCCGCGTCCCCTGACCCGGTTCCCGGGACCGACATTTACGAATATGAGTTTTACTCCGATCCGGAGGTGAGAGAATGTCCGAGAATCAGGAAAGTGCAATTATGGATTCACAATCAGAGGAAGAGAACGGCGAACGGCAGGCGGCGCTTGCGGAACTTGCCGGGAAATATCTCACATTCTGCCTGGGAAAGGAGGAATACGGCCTTGAGATACTGAAAGTCCGCGAAATTATCGGAATGATGGACGTGACAACCGTTCCGCGCACGCCCGATTTTATCCGGGGAGTCATTAACCTGCGCGGAAAAGTAATCCCGGTGGTTGAAATCCGCGAGAAGTTCGACCTGGGATCCGTCGACGACACGGAAAAAACCTGCATCATCGTCGTCCAGGTCGGCAACGGCAACACCGAGGTCACGATGGGTATCATCGTGGATGAGGTGTCGGAGGTGCTCGACATCGGTGCCGATCAGCTTGAACCAAGTCCTGAATTCGGCACCAGCATCAACACGGATTTCATCCTGGCGATGGGACGGGTTGACGAAAAACTGATTATGCTCCTGGATATCGACAGAGTTCTTTCAAGCGGCGAACTCCAGGCACTGGACGACGTAGGTGGAGAAGTCAGCGCACAGGAAGAGTAAACAATTTTTCCAGAACTCCCGGATCACACTTTTCTACGAGGAGACGACAATGCTTAAGCAGATGAAACTTCGCACAAAGCTCATTCTGGCCTTCCTCCTGGTGGGCCTCGTACCGTTCGCTATAGTTGCTGTTCTGTCCCTGGTCAATGCGGGGGATTCCCTGACTCATGAGGTCGAAGCAGAACTGCATGAAATCAATGAAATAAAAACTGAGCAGGTCCAGGACTATTTCACGGAGAGACGGGGTGATCTGCAGGTGCTCACCAATAATATCGAGGCCCAGCAGCAGCAGGCCTTCCGGCAACTCAAGTCCATCCAGGACCTTAAAACACGACAGGTCGAAGAGCTTCTGGACGGTATGATTGCTGATACCGTCGCGTTGAAAGGCAGCGCCAGAGAGGCCTACCGGGACTTGGAAGAATACCACGACGAAGTGGATGCGGACCCCAAAGGGGACCTGCCGGTTGACACCGATACGTACGAAGATATCTATGAAAAACACTATTCCGGCCTGGCGGAGCTGACCGAAGAGAAGGGTTATTACGACGTCTTTATCATGTGTTACAAGCACGGACACGTCCTTTTCACCCAGGAACGCGAGTCGGATCTGGGGTCAAACGTAGGACTTGCGGATGGCTCTCAGACCGAGGAGGGACTCGGACGGCTGTGGCGGAAGGTCCGCGAGAACAACGAACCGTCTTTCGTTGATTTTGATGAATATACACCGAGTGGTGGCGAAGAGGCGGCATTTGCCGGCGCCCCCCTTCATAACGAGGATGGCGACCCGGTGGCCGTCGTGGCGTTCCAGCTGCCGCACAGCAAAATTCAGGAAATCGTCGGCAATCGGGAAGGTATGGGCGATTCCGGTGAATCCTACCTGATGTCCGACGATCCGGTCAGTGGAGACATTGAATTCCGGTCCAACATGGAAACCATGGGAGACGGTGATTACGTGCTGGGACATGCAATCACCACCCCCTACATTGAAAGGGCCCTTGAGGGGGACACTTTTGCCGAACTGTATACCGATTCCTCCGGTGAACCCGTTCTGATCTCCGCGAATCCCATCGACGTGCGGGGTCTTGACTGGGCACTCATATCCAAGATCGACGCCCGGGAAGCGTTCGTCCCGAAAGTTGAAGGGCGCACGCAGGACTTCCTTACCGAATACGCCAACGAATACGGGTACTACGATCTGTTCCTGCTGAATGAGGAGGGATACTGTTTCTACTCCGTGGAGCAGGAAGACGACTATCAGACCAACCTCGCCAATGGGGAATACCGCAACAGCAATCTGGGCGAACTTACCCGGAAAGTGCTTGATACCGGCGAGTTTGGTTTTGCGGACTACGCGCCGTACGCTCCCAGCGGTGACAGGCCCGCTTCGTTCATAGCGGCGCCCATTACCAGTGGTGGAGACGTGGATCTCATCGTCGCACTTCAGCTCTCCGATGATGCCATCAACAGGATGGTTCAGATGGGTTCGAGTAAAGAGGAAAGACTTGAATCCTATCTCGTTGGGCCGGACCAACTGATGAGATCCGATTCTGTCCTCAATGCGGACTACAGCGTGGAGGGGTCGTTCGAAAACGACCTTCAGGTCAACACACGCGCCATTGACCGGGCTCTGGACGAACAATCCGGAACCGAGGTCGTTGAGGATTATAACGGCGAGAAAGTTCTCTCGTCCTATGGTCCGGTGGAAGTATTCGATACGGTTTATGCACTGGCCACCGAGAAGGATGAAGCCATTGCCTTCAGCGCACTGACGGAGCTCAGGTGGATTATCGGGATCATAGCAGTCGTGGGCGTTGCCGCCATACTGATCGTGGCGTATCTGATCGCCCGCTCGATTGCCGAACCCATCCGAGAGGTTGTCCGGGGTCTGCGCAGCGGTGCCGAGCAGGTGGCTTCGGCGTCCGACCAGGTCAGTCAGTCCAGCCAGGAGATGGCCGAAGGCTCCAGCGAACAGGCCTCCAGCCTGGAGGAATCCTCCGCATCCCTGGAGGAGATGTCCTCGATGACCGAACAGAACTCCGGCAATGCGGGTGAGGCGGACAGCCTGATGCAGGAGACTGAGGACATCGTCCAGGACGGCGTTCATACGATGGGAGAGATGTCGGAGGCCATACAGGACATCGACGAATCGTCCTCTGAAACGGCCAAGATCATCGACACCATCGATGAGATCGCCTTTCAGACGAATCTGCTGGCCCTTAATGCGGCCGTGGAAGCCGCAAGAGCCGGTGAAGCGGGTAAAGGCTTTGCCGTGGTGGCCGAAGAAGTGCGCAATCTGGCGCAGCGGAGCGCGGAGGCCGCTCGTGACACGGCTGAGCTCATCGAAGGCTCCCGTGAAAACGTTGAAGATGGTGTGGAAGCTGCCGAGGAGCTGGGTGAAAACATGGAAGATATCCAGAAACGCACTTCCAAAGCCCAGACCATGATCTCCGAGATCAGTGCCGCTTCCGACGAACAGGCCGACGGCATCGAACAGGTCAACGAGGCGGTGGCTCAGATGAATGAGGTGGTGCAGCAGAGCGCCTCCAATTCTGAGGAAACGGCGAGTGCGGCCGAAGAACTGTCCTCACAGGCCGACGAAATGAACGCTATGGTTGAACAGCTGGCCTCCATAGTGGAAGGACAGACAGACGATGCCGGGAGCTCCGGTGTGTCCCTCGGCTCCGATGACGGGTCCTCTAAGGACCGGTCCTCCGGTTCATCCTCCGCCGATTCGTCGCGTCAGCGCGGCGGTTCCAGCGGTGAGGAGCAGACCCAAAGCAGTTCCGGGTCCCAGGGAGAGTCCCCCGAGGAAGCCATACCCCTCGGCTCGGACGACTTTGAGGATTTCTAAATCCTCGCATATGCGGGCGGCAGCCCAAAGGGTTGCCGCCTGCCTTTTTTTATTCCTGTATCCCCGTGATCGTCAGCATAAAGGAGCACTCATGAAAAAGATGACAACGTTTTTTGTGCTCATTGTCATCCTCTGTTCCACGCCAGCGATAACAACAGTTTCCGCAGATTCAGCGGAAAGCACCGATGAGGAAAAGTCGCCGGTCTTTGAACCGTTGAACACCCAGGACCTGGGCCACTTCAGTGGTCGGGTCCAGCTGCTGTTGATGCGGCGCAACTTCGATCACCAGGATGCTTCAAGCGGCACTCTGGCAACGACCCTTGGTTATGTTTCCCCCGACCGGTATCCGGTTCAGGTGGGACTTACCTACATACACTCCGCGCGGCTGTTTGAAGGTGGTAGTCTGAATCCACCCGAAGGCGGAGCTTATCCGGTGCTCAACGATCGGTTCAGTATCCTTCAGGAGGCGTATCTTAAGTGGAAACTCGATGATCTGGGACTTTCCGATTCGCATTTTGTCGTCGGGCGGAAAAACAGCGATTACGATTTTGCCCCCACTTTCGCCATCCGGCAAAAACCCCAGGGGCTGGAAGGACTGTTTCTGCACCTGGGGCAGTGGGAGGATTTCTCGATCGATGTGGGTCACATCGAACGTTTCAGCAGCTGGGGCGGACGCAACGAAGGCAGCGACTACCTTCATCACCGGTACCAGAAGATCGAAGACGTCGTCGCCGCTCATGATGGGATATCCGCGCCCGGCGGGGCATCCAGCATGCAGTTTGTGAACCTCGATGCTCAACCTCTTCCCTGGCTGGATCTGACCGTTTACGATCTGTACGGGTACAATCTCTACAACACATTCGGGCTGAAAACCGCCACGACGCTTCAGGACGGCGAGAATGGGGATCTGGTGTGGAAAAAGCACCTGGTCGTGCAGAATGACGTGGGCAACTATAACCGTGCGCTGGGGGAGGGGTTGGATGCGACCGCCCTTGAGACATCTCTTGCCCTCACCCGGGGCGATTTTATGCTGGAACCGGGGCTTTTTTCGGTTTTCAGCGATGATGACCTGCGCCACCCCACTGAATCGTCTCTGACCTGGGAAAACACGCTTTCCTGGTTCACGCGTGCCTATGCGGGGAACAGCAATTCCGCGTTTCTGAAGGGTACTTATACCCTGGGTGATACGTCGTTTTATGCCATGTGGTTTGGCACCAAACATCACCGAAGCGTCGGAGGTGGAGCCTTTGATCAGGAGATTGATATCGTGATCAGCCACGACTTCACCGATAACCTCTCCGCCGCCATAAAAGCCGGTTACGGGCACCAGGACAATCGAGGAGGAAGGCGGGACAGCGACCGGGAGGATATGCGGCTGTTTGTTACTTATTCGTTCTGAGCGAGGCTCTGGTCATCTGCCGCCAACTCGTATCTGGGCTGGAGTTATTGGCCCTGTATTCATCCGCAAGCTGTTTCGCCGGATGTGTGTGCCGAATATTCCATAACTCAGAGCGCAGTTATTCGAAACAGCACTTAAGCAGGAGATGATAAGTAAATAACAGAAAGGGGACGACGATGAAAGTCCTGATTGTCGATGATAGCAGGAGTATGCGCCGACTGATAACAATGGCCCTCAAACATATCGGAGAGACTGACGTAATTGAGGCCGAGGATGGGGTTCAGGCTGTTTATAAACTGCAGGAGGCCCTGCCCGATCTGATTCTGCTGGACTGGAATATGCCCAATATGAGCGGCATCCAGTTTCTGAAACGTATAAAGGGCCATGACAAACTGAAGGATATTCCGGTTATCATGGTGACCAGCGAGGGCAAGTCCTCCGAGATACAGTCAGCGCTGGATGCCGGAGCCGAAAGCTATGTGGTTAAACCATTCAAACCGCAGGACCTGGCACAGAGGATCAGGGATTTCCGGGAAAATGCGGAAAGCGCGGGATGATTAATGAAGGACGAAGTTTTCAATCGCTATCGCAAACTTATTTACGACAAGGCCGGGATTGCTCTGTCGGAGAAGAAACGTGCGCTGGTGCGCGGTCGAATCGGCAAGCGCATGCGCGACCTCGGGCTGGATAGTTACGAGGAATACCTGGAGCGCATCGAAGCCGACACCTCCGGCCGCGAACTCACTGAATTGCTGGACGCAATTTCGACCAATGTCACCCGATTCTTTCGGGAACCGGAACATTTTAAGTTCTTTGCCGACGTGGTCTCCCGCTGGAATAAAGCGGGACAGGAGAAGTTCAGGTTCTGGTCGGCGGCGTGTTCTACCGGAGAGGAGCCGTATACGATGGCGATGGTGCTGGCCGATATTTTTCCTGATCCAAACCTGGACTGGAAGATACTGGCGACGGATATAAGCACGAAGGTTTTGAACCGCGCGCTGGAAGGGACATATCCGGAAAAAGCCTTCAGCAAGGTTTCCAGGGACCGCATGAAACGTTGTTTCACCAAAAATCGCGGCGAGGATCCCCCCACCTATACCGTTCGTCCCGTGTTGAAAAGGCGCGTGCTCTACCGGCGGCTTAATCTGGCCGACGCCCCATACCCCATGAGCGGGCCCATGGATGTGATATTTGCGCGAAATGTGATGATCTACTTTGACAACAGGATGCGTAAAAAAGTTCTGGAGGAAATGGATCGTCTGCTACGGCGCGGCGGCTATCTTATCGTCGGACATGCCGAGAGCCTGACAGGAACGCTGGGAAGTCTGAAATCCGTTCAGCCTTCCGTCTACAAAAAGATCGGCTGAATCATACAGTCAAATCCGGATACGATTATAAATGGAACAAACCGAGTCCCAGAAATCCGCTGATGCCGGGATGCGCCATATTGAGCGTGCTCGGCAGACCAACTCCTTTGAGACGGTGGGAATAGGGGAGATGAGGATATCGGCGGACCGGAAGGACGTTCTCGCCACTTACTCGCTGGGTTCCTGTATTGGAGTCGTCATGCACGATCCGGTTGCTGGAGCGGCAGGAATGATCCATTGCATGCTGCCGCTTTCCAAGATGAGCCCCGAGAAGGCGAAAATGAACCCCTGTATGTTCGTTGACACGGGCATAATCAAACTGCTCGAAGGGCTGTTCGAGCTCGGTGCCACCCGCGGGAACCTCTCGGCCGTGGTGGCGGGAGCGGCGCACATGTTGGATACGAACCGGACCTTCCGCATCGGGCAACGCAATTTTGCCGTGTTGCGCAAAGTGCTCTGGAAAAATGACATACTTGTAACGGCGAAAGACCTGGGGGGGACAGTGTCACGGTCCCTGTTTTTCCACGTTGGATCAGGACAGGCTGCTCTGAAAAAAGGAGGTACAGTCACACCACTATGAATGAGAAGATTGACAAAACGAAAAGGCGCCGGGACATCATCGACCGGATCGATACGTTCCCCTCGATCCCCACGGCGGCGGTAAAAGCGAAAAAACTGCTGTCCGATCCTGAGGTTGATTTTGATGAGCTTGCCCGAATTATCAAATTCGACCAGGCTCTGACCGCCAATCTTCTGCATATCGCCAACACGATCACCTTTGGCGGCAAAAGGAAGGTTACAAGCGCGAAGCAGGCCATCCTCAGGCTCGGCACACGGAACGTATCTCAGATGATACTGGGGATTGCCGCCGCCCCCATACTGAAGCGGGAGGTGAAGGGCTATGATCTGCCGCCACAGGAGCTGTGGAAACACGCCATTGCCGTCGCTATGGGATCCGAGGCGCTGAACAACGAGCTCCAGGTGGGCGATTCGCAGTATATCTTTACCGCTGGTCTCCTCCATGACATAGGGAAGGTGGCGCTGGGGACTTTTCTGGAAGAGGACGGAGAGAGAATCCGGCAGAAGGCCTATGGGGACGACATCTCCTTTGAGAAGGCCGAGGAAGAGATACTGGGAATTGATCATGCGGAACTCGGATCCCTGCTGCTGGAACACTGGGACATTCCCGAAGAACTGGTCCGGGTTACACGATGGCATCACGCCCCTGATGAGTGTCCGGAACCGGATCGGGCGGTCGACACTGTTCACGTGGCTGATGCCCTGTCCCTGCAGGCAGGAGTGGGAACGGGCCGGGATGAACTGCAATATTCTTTGAGCCGTAACGCAACGGAACGGCTGCACATCGATCGTTCCATGACCGACCGGGTCATGCTGACTATAGGTGTGGAAATTGAGGAGCTCGAGGATCTATTCATCGAATAAAATGGAGGTCCATCATGGCATATAACATTCTGATAGTGGATGACTCCCCCACCGTCCGCGCGGTGATCAAAAAGACGCTCAACCTGGCTTCGTTCAACATCGGCCAGATCATGGAGGCCGCCAACGGCCAGGAAGCGCTCAATACAATCGATGAACACGATGTTGATTTTATCCTTTCGGACATCAACATGCCGGTTATGTCCGGGGTCGAATTCGTCGACAGGTTGAAGGAAAGGGGGGAACTGGGCAGTACACCGGTCATTGTCATCTCCACCGAGGGCAGCACGACCCGGATTGAGGAGCTCAAAAGGAAGGGTGTGAGCGCATACGTGCGCAAACCGTTCACGCCGGAATCGATCAGCAATATCGTCAATAACGTGATGGGGAAGTGAACCATGCATTCCAAACACGCAGTAGAGGAAACGGCCAACCAGGTCATAATAGATGTTTTTGAAGAATTTGCGTTCCTTTTTCCCATACCCTGTGATTCCGGGGAAATTACCGCTGATCCCGAAGAAGCGGTTCTGGCGTCAATTTCCTTCTCGGGACAGGAGGACGGTCGGCTGCGGCTTGTCGTCCCGGAAAACATGTGCACAGAGGTCGCCGGGAATGTTATGGGAACTGATGCCTCCGATGAACGCTCCACTGAGTGCAGACATGATGCGGTCAAGGAAATGCTGAACGTCTCCTGTGGGCAGTTTCTCACACGCTATTTCGGGGAGGAACCCGTCTTTGAACTCTCGCCACCGACCGTCAAGATGATCGACGGGGAAAAGTGGCGTCAACTGAAGGCGAAAGAGTCGATATGTACATATACGATGCTGGAGGGCGACTTGTTATTCGAGGTCTTACTGGAAGGGGAATAACCCATGACCACCCGCGTGCTCGTCGTCGATGATTCCTCTCTGGTGAGGAAGCTGCTCACTCGGCAGCTCGAACAGGACCCGGAGATCGAAGTGGTCGGAGCGGCCCCCGACCCGTATGTTGCGCGGGACATGATTGTTGAACACGAGCCGGATGTGGTCACGCTGGACATTGAAATGCCCCGTATGGATGGGGTGACGTTTCTGCGCAAACTGATGAAACATCATCCTATGCCCGTGATCATCGTCTCGTCCCTGACCAGTAAAGGTGGTAAGCTGTCGATGCGGGCACTGGAGGCCGGAGCCGTGGAGGTGGTGCAGAAGGCCGGCAACCAGTATACCCCGGGGGATATGGGAGACAGCCTGACCCGCAAGGTGAAAGCGGCCGCCGGGGTCAACGTAAGAAGCCTGAAAAAAACCCGGTCAGGACAGGTTAGCCGCACAGAATCTCTCACCAGGGACTTCAAAACGTCTCATAACCTTCTTGTTATCGGAGCCTCCACGGGCGGAACCGTCGCACTGCAGAAGATCCTGGAAAACCTGCCGGCCAGCACCCCGCCAACGCTCGTGGTCCAGCACATGCCCCAATCCTTCACGCGTTATTTTGCCGACAGGCTGGACACGCTCTCTGATATGGACGTGAGAGAGGCGGAGGACCGCGATCAGCTGGTCGGTGGGCTGGCTCTGATCTGTCCGGGCAATTATCATATGACTGTCAAACGTTCTGGTGCCAAATACCGTGTCAGGGTCAATAAAGGGCCGCTGGTCAATCGCCATAGGCCCTCCGTGGATGTGCTCTTTAAGAGCGCCGCCGTGGCCGGGAAAAACGCCGTGGGCGTGATTCTGACCGGCATGGGACGGGACGGGGCCAGGGGTATGAAAGCCATGCACGAGGCCGGAGCACACACAATTGCCCAGGATGAAAACACGTCCGTCGTCTATGGTATGCCCCGGGCCGCCGTTCAGCTGGATGCTGTGGACGAGGAACTGCCGATTGAACGCATACCCGACGCCATCGTCCGGGCCCTGAAGTGAACGGAGTAAATAAACCAATGATGAGTGATCCACCAATGAAAGTCCTTGTAGCCGAAGACGACACAGCATCGCGGGAGTTGATGGCTGCGTTGATGGAGAAGGAGGGATACGACGTAATTGCGGTGGAGGACGGGGAGGAAGCGTGGAAGGTTCTCAGGGACCAGGAGGCACCGAAACTGGTCATCCTTGACTGGCTCATGCCGGGACTGGACGGTCTGGAGGTGTGTCGTAAGATTCGAGCGGAGAAACGGCAGAACTACACCTACATTATTATGGTCACGGTCAAGGATGACCGCGACGACATTCAGGCGGGATTCGACGCGGGAGCTGATGATTACCTGACAAAACCGCTCGACGTTACCCAGCTGAAGCATCGGCTGCGTTCAGCAAAAAGGATCACCAGATATGAGGAACAGCTGGAGGAGAACCGGCGGGAACTGGACCGTTACGCCGCCCAGATGAAACAGCTGGCCGAGGAACGGGCCGAACAGCTGGTGCGGGCGGATCGAATGGCCACCCTCGGTACGCTGTCCGCCGGCATCGCGCATGAAATAAATAACCCCGCCTCATTCATCTCGGGCAATGCTCAGAGTCTGGAGAAAGCGTGGGAAACAGTCCAGAAGGCCCTTGAGGATCAGGCCAGCGATGGCGAAGAATCACGCCTGGATTTTGTGCTGGAGGAAGTTCCGGAGATGATAGCCGGCATCAAAAAAGGCGTCCGGCGTATCTCCAAAATCGTCGACGGCCTCAAAAGCTATGTCCGAAGCGACACTCAGGCAAGAGGGGAGAAGTCGGCGATTGACCTTCACGGGGCCATAGAACACGCGCTGCAGCTGTGCCACAATGAGCTGAAATACAATATTGACGTCTCCGTGAATGTACCCGACGACGGTTGCTCGGTCGTGGGCAACAGGCGGGAGATAGAACAGGTGCTGGTCAATCTGATCACCAACGCGGCCCACGCCATGTCGGAGGTCAAAAATGGCAAACTCCACATTGCGGCGGAACGGAACGATGGCCGCATTTCAGTCAGCGTTGAGGATAATGGTCCGGGGATTCCCGAGGAGGACATGAGGCACATCTTCGACCCATTTTTCACGACAAAAACCGGCGGAAAAGGGACGGGTCTCGGGCTGTCCATTTCCCAGGGAATCATCAAGGATCATGGGGGCGAACTCACGGCCTCGAACCGACCTCAGAAGGGTGCTTCGTTTACCTTTTCACTTCCTGAGAAAGAGGGGAAAGACTCCAATGAAGGGACGACTGCTGATTGTTGACGATGAACGGGAGATTCGTGAGATGCTCTCACGCCATTTTCGTATGCTGGATTACGAAGTCCTCACGGCCGGGGACGGCTTTGAAGCACTGGATCAGCTGAGCGAGAATCGCATTGACGTTGTGATAAGCGACATAAAAATGCCCCGCATGAACGGGACGGATCTGCTGAAAAAAATCAAATCCCAGTACCCGATGGTCCGCGTCATCATGATCACCGGCTATGTTACTCTTGAAAATGCCCTGGCATGCATGCGCCGACAGGCGGACACCTGCATTTTCAAGCCGCTCAATGATCTGACGGAACTTGAGGCGGCCGTGAACCGGGCCATGGAAACACTCCAGCGGTGGCACGACAAACTGCGCGAGCTACGCGGGATGAAACCGACGGGGGAAAAGGAGTAATTATGAGTGAGTTTGAAGGGGAAATAGATCAGGAACTCAGAGCCGAGTTCATCGATGAATCGATGGAAGAACTCGACCGGGTTTCCGGGCTCATGGTCGAGCTTGAGTCCCGACCGGACGATAAGAGCCTCATAGGACCGATCTTTCGGGCGGTTCACAGCATTAAAGGAAACTCGGCATACTTCGGAGCCCTGAAAACCAAGGACCTCGCCCATCGGATGGAGTCCGTCCTGGATCTGCTCCGGAAGGATGCTCTCGCCGCCACGGGACCGGTGGTGGATGCCCTGCTCCGAGGCGTGGACCAGTTACAGGGCATGCTGGACCGAACCCGGGAAGGGGAGGACGAAGTCACCGATCCCGATCGATTCCAGTCCCTGCTCGATGAAGTGTCCTCTCTCGCCGAGGAAAAGAAAAAAGATGAAGAAACCCTCTGGAAGGAATTCTTCGATAGACTTGAGGTGATTGACGACGAATCCCTGATAGAGCTGGCCGAAGAACTGGCCGATTTTTATCCGACAGGACGCGCGGCTCTGGGGCGCGATGATGAGTCTGAACCCGATAACAGTTCCGGAAGCCCCAAATCCGGGACCGCTTCGGCGGAAATCGAAATGAATCCAACAACGCTGAACTCCGCGATGAATGCGCTCCGGGTGGCGTTTGGAGAACAGGACAGCTCCGCCACGATGGAAGTGGTCCGGAACGCCCTCAGCTGCATCAGGGAGAAGTCAAGCGGGGAAGAGGCCGAAAAGGTGGTCAGTGAAGCGATGTCGGATCTCAACCTCTTTGATGGGCTCCTGGGCCTCGATGATCCCGTCGCTCAGGATGCCTTTGACGGCCACATCAAGAGCATCGAAAAGGCTATCAGGGATGATCTGACGCAGGAGGAGAAGCAACCACAGACGGACGAATCGCCGGAATATAACGAAACGGGCCAGCCGAGCAAAGAGGGGGCCCCCACTGAAAAGGAGCAGGAAAAAGGGGGCAAAGCGACCGGTAAAACAATGCGGATACCGGAGGAAACGATTGACGTCTTCCTCTCCTACGTGGGAGATCTGGTCACCATCGGGGAGATGTATAGCAATCTGTATACCAACCTCGCCAACGACGCTGGATCCCGCAGGGCAGCAAGCGAGCTGCGACGCATCAACGAATCGTTCGAGGATCTCTCCCAATCCCTCCAGTCGAGCATTATGGAGATCCGCAAGGTTCCAATGAGCGTTATCCTTCGGCGGGTTCCCCGTACCGTGAGAAAAATTGCATCCTCGGAAAATAAGAAAATAGACGTCTCTGTGGAGGGGGAGAACGTTATGGCGGATAAGAGTATTGTGAATACCCTTGAAACACCTCTCAATCATATGGTGCGAAACGCCGCCGACCACGGGATTGAATCGCCGGAGCAAAGGGAAGAATGTGGTAAACCACCCCAGGGGCAGGTGTTGGTCTCCGCCGAAGAAACGGACGATGATATCGAACTGTCGGTGAAGGACGATGGTGCCGGCCTGGATTACGATGCACTGGAAGAAAAAGCCATCGAACTGGACTTCATCTCGCCGGGCCAGGATCTGACCGAAGACGATGTACTGGAGCTGCTCTTCCAATCCGGCGTGTCCACCGCGGACGAGGTGACCGACGTCTCCGGACGGGGGGTGGGGATGGATGTGGTCAGGAAAAAAATCGACAGTATGGGGGGAGATGTATCCGTCTCGAGCATCCCGGGTGAAGGCACTGAGTTCACCGTTCGACTTCCCAAAACGGTCAGCACGGAAATCATCGACGGTTTCATCGTCGTCGTGAATGACAACCGCTACGTGTTCCCGATGCAAAACATCGTCCGGTCTTTTCGCCCTGAGCCATCCGACATAGAAACCGTCCAGGAGAAAGGAGAATGTGTCAAAACCAATAAGGGGCTCATACGCATCTGTCGACTCGGCCAGTGTTTTGATCACCGGAAACAATATGAAAGAGATGAGGCCTTCCAGGACTCGGTGCTGGTTGTCGTGGAAACGGAAATTCAACCGCTCGCTATCTCCGTTGATGAAATCGAGGGTGTGCGCCAGGTTGTGCTCAAGGATATTCACGGATTGGTCGAGGATATTCCGGTGTTCCGGGGCGGCGCCGTCATGGGTGACGGATCGGTTGCTATGATTGTGGACGTCGATGAACTGGCGGACATTGATACTCTCAATCCGGACGGCCAATCTGCCGTCTGATCGGTTATCGCTGATCGATAACCCAGTATACCCCTTCAGTTCTCTATAATTGCAGGATGAACAACATAACCCACCGAAATAACCGGACTCTCACGGCCATACTTGCCCTCGTTGTAAGTATCATCTTCTGCCACCAGCCGGGTCTGTCCCCTGCTGGCCTCTCCGCACACGATACGGACCTGTCGACGGCCACTGCCGGTCCATCAGTTGATCAGGTGGGCGAAACGCCGGGTGCCGATGTGGGCCGTATAGGTGTGCCGGCCAATCGAGGTGCGACACAATGGCGCGATCAGCTGGGGACCACGGCAAAGTATGTGGATGAGAATATAGACGGTAACCGGTTCAAGCCCGGCCCTCTTTCATTCGATGAAATCCGCGAGGTTGTGGACGATCAGTCCATTGATTCCCTGCGGGCCAATCCGGCCGTATTCGTCCGGATACAGAATGATTTCGGGATCAGACCGGTGGCCGCCATCATCAACTTTAGGGACGAGCGCACCTCCTGGCGTTTTGGCGGGACCATTTTTACACAACCCTCCGGCTCGAACGGTTTCACTTCCGCGCAGGATTTACGAAACAGCTCGATAATGGGTGTGAGCCTGTATTCTTCCGGGGGCTGGATGGCGCCATTACGGCGGCCTCGTGACGGGGGACTCGATCTGCTCCACGACGCAACAGCACGGGATTTTGCCGGAACTCATGATGCGGTTGTCGAGGCCGATAAAAAGGGAAAAGCGGATCTCAGCATGGTCCGCGCCGGGCAGCTGGAAACAAGGGATTCGGGAGGGGCCATTGATATGGGCAACTACGACATCCCTACATACCCGGAGACTCCGGCGCACTTCCCGCTTCGCATGTCAACGTGCCTCTATCCAGAATGCCCCATTGCACGTCTTCCGCACGTCGATCCTGCGATCTCCGAGCGGCCCGCACTTGCCCTTTTTGACTTCCCCTCTGACTCCTCTGCGGTCCGGACGGCCGGCATCGCAGACTGGACCACAGCTCATTTCGATAAATCAGTACGCCAGTGTCTCCTGACCCCCGGCATCCTGCCGTTTGCTCGCCAGACAGAACGTTCTCTGACGTCTATGATGCGCCATTACTGGCACATAATCACCCCGGGGTTGCTGCTTTTGGCCGTTTCCATTCTCACCGCTCTCAAGCTTCGTAACGTCAATCACCAGATAAAGCGTGCGAGCCAGGACATTGAAAAACACCGCAAGCGGCTGAAGGCCACCCTCCATTCCATCGGAGATGCCGTCATAAGCACCGACCCACACGGGCATATCACCCACATGAATCCCGTTGCCCAGAACCTCACAGGTTGGCCCCTGGAGGAGGCAAAAGGCCGCCCCCTGAAAAAGGTTTTCCACATTATAAATGGCAAAACGCGGGAACGCGCCAAGACACCTCTGGAGGAGGTGATGAAGACCGGCAAGACGGTGGGACTCGCCAACGACACCGTTCTGATCAGCCGCGATGAGACGGAATACCAGATCGCTGACAGTGCCGCACCGATCAAAGATGCCGACGACGAAATCATTGGCATTGTCATTGTTTTCCGTGACGTCACCGAAAAATACCGGATGCGACAGGAACTGGAGGAACGGGAAGAACGCCTCCAACAGTTGGCCGAACACTCACGCACGATCACCTGGGAAATAGACGCGGATGGTTTATACACATACGTCAGTCCGTTGATTGAAAAGGAATTGGGATATCGGCCCGAGGAAATAATCGGACGCAAGCATTTTTATGAACTTCATCCCGAGGATGGGCGCGAATCCTTCAAAAAAGCCGCGTTCCGCAAATTTGATAATCAAGAGACATTCAAAAACATCACCAACCGCATGCTTACCACAGATGGCTCCGTCGAATGGGTATCAACGAACGGCTTCCCTGTTACGGATGACAATGGCAGCCTGATCGGTTACCGCGGTAACAACACAATAATTACCGAACGGGAACGTGCCAAAAAAGATCTTCGCAAGCACTCCCTGGTCGTCGAACAGATTAGCGATCTGGTGACCATAACGGATCTCGACGGTGTTATAACCTACGTGAATCAGGCACAGGCCGATGCAATGGAAATGTCGCGGGAGGACCTCATCGGTCAAACAACCGAGGTGTTCCGAAATTATGCCGAAGATGGCCTCACACAGGCGGAGATATTGGACAAAACCCTGCGGGATGGGGAGTACAGAAGCGAGATGGTCAACTATTCCGTCGATGGCGAGAAACACGTTATTGATTGCCGCACTCAACTGATAAGGGACTTGGATGGCAATTCTATTGGCATCTGCGGTATTTCCACTGATATAACTGATCGCAAAAAACAGGAACACCGCGTTCGTCATCTCAACCGCATACTGAGAGCCATTAGTCACGTCAACGAAGTCGTCGTGAAAACAAATGATGAACAAAACCTCATCGACTCCACATGCGAACAACTCACCCATAGCGGGGGGTACCACGGTGCATGGATTATCCTGACAAATGATAACACGGACAACAATCTGTATGCCAGCTCGGGTTTTGAAGAAGCTCGGGTGGCCGAGTTATCGCAATCCATCAATGAGACGGGCGCCCCCGGTTGTTGCCAGAAAGATGCTGATAGCCCGGATGTCATCGTGCGTAAGAACCCGGATGAGCATTGTCAGGAGTGCGCCATGATGGACCAATATGAAAACGAAGCCGCCATAGGAGTCAGATTGAGGAGTCACGGGAAAACGTATGGTTATCTGGGCGTATCGATCCCAAAAGAATACGCGGATCATGAGGAGGATCGGTCCCTTATCCGAGAAGCCGCCGATAATATTGCCTTTGGACTGCATAATCTTGAGGAAACGCGTAAACGCAAACGGACTGAAGACGAACTCCAGCAACAGAAAGATAAACTTCAGCGGATCTTCGACAACGCCAACGATGCGATGTATGTGCATT
>JBKHGK010000004.1:0-20206 GCA_046539705.1 Candidatus Brocadiia bacterium
TACAGTCCGGGTTGGTCCGGAGGCGGGCCGCATGCACCCACGGTTATCGCTCGATAGCGTAGAAGCCGCCGTCACTATCATCCTTCATCACCTCCCGGCGCAGGCTCAGAACTCCTGATGTGCAAGCAATAAATTGACACATTAGTATTACGCAAGTCTCACATCAGCCGGGTGATAGAACCTGATTAGAAATTGCTGACGAATGAAGGAGATTGGACAATAATTTGATGCTGTTCTGGGGTGAAGGAATCTTCGACCGGTCAGGATTGTAGATCAGTGAACGAAAATCAATTCGCTCCTCCGGCCCCGTGCCGGGAAGCAACGGAATAACTGCAACGGGCCGCGATCCCGGCTCCAAACCCGCCGGAATGATCCCGTGATCCAGGAAATATCGGAACTACATCAGAAGCAGACTTACCGCCATCACCACCATCCCCGCCACAAGGCCCGAAATGCTGTCATGCCCGCGGGAGTAGGCCCGGCTGGTGGGCAAAAGTTCGTCCAGACTTATGTACACCATGATGCCCGCCACCATGGCGAACGACAATCCCATAACTTCCGGCGGCATGACGTCAGTCCCTCTGCCGAGGGAAATTCGCAGAATAACATAGGCCACCAGCGCGCCAACGGGTTCGGAAAGTCCACTGAGAAGTGAGTAGATGAATGCCTTTTTCCTGTTCCCGGTCGCGTAGTATATGGGCACGGATACGCTTATCCCTTCGGGGACGTTATGGATGGCCACGGCCACGGCTATGGCCACGCCCAATGCGGGATCCTGCAGGGCTGACAGAAAAGTGACCAGACCCTCCGGGAAGTTATGTATGCCAATGGCAAACGCCGTCAGCAGACCCGTGCGATGAAGATGCGCGTCGTTTAGTTCTTTACGTTCCTGAGCGCTACCGTTCTGTTCATGGAGAGGTGCGAGGGTCTTCTCATCCCGCACCTCGTGCGGATTCTCCGCCTCGGGCACGAAACGGTCAATAATAACGATGAGCGCCATCCCCCCAAAAAAGGCCCCCATATTGGCCCATGCCCCCCCTCCACTTCCATACGCCTCAACAAGTGACTCCCGACCCTTGTCAAGAATTTCCACAAACGAGACATAGAGCATGACCCCCGCGGAAAAACCGGTGCCCACGGCCAGAAATCGGTAGTTTGTCCGCCGCGCGAAAAATGCTATACCGCTCCCCACCGCCGTGGCAAGTCCTGCAAAAAGCGTAAGACCAAACGCCAGCCATACGTTGCTCATATATCGCTCCTGCAATGGATTGTGTATCCGGGCTATATAACTTCTTGCGCATAAAAGCCGTTAGCGCGCATATTTCACAAACCTCAGGACGTAGTTATTCTAAACGCCCTCTGAACTGCTGACTGTTCTCACCCCGCCTCCGCGGGACCGCAGCGACAACTCGTGAAATATCCCGGTTAGGTCTGCATGAAAAGCCGGGTGGCAAGTCGTGCGCGGCACCATAACCCCTCCCACCCTATGCGGGGTCATGCTCATTCGTCAGCGGCGGTCGCACGCAAACGGGGTATTCAGGTAGTTTTCCGCTCAGCTTCTCCTTAAGGCGCGGGATAGATGTACCCTTCAGCCCGGCAGCTATCTGCTTCTGCAGTTCCCGGGCCCTGCTGCTGTCATCTTCTCTGAGCGCCGTTTCCATGTGAACATAAAGTTCCGGCGTTACGTTTGCAACTCCGCTCACAAACCCCTGTGCCCCTTCCACTGCCGAATCGACGATGCTGGCATCCCCGCCCACAAAATAGCGCGGTGTATGATCAATGAGAGAAAAATCCACGGACGAGTCCTTCAGCCCATCGTGCTGAACCCCATCCAGCACCGCGGGTGACAGACTCACCCCTGTGTGCCGCGGGAAATTATAGAGGATCAGCGGCACATCGGTTGATCTACTCACAGTCCTCAGATACAGCATGACTCCGTTCTCCTCCGCATCGGCCAGATAGAACGGGGGCAGGCAGAAGATCCCATCAGCGCCCAGTTCCTCGGCCCGTGACGCCAGGGAGACAGTATCCTTCAAGCCCGCGCAGCCGGCCTGGAAGAATATCAGGCCGGGAAAATATTCCAGTGCGAGCTTCAGAAGCTCAAGTCGTTCCTCAGCCACCAGCGAGAAGAATTCGCCGGTTGTCCCGCCCACAAGCACCCGGCGCACGCCGGCCCGGTGCAGATAGTCAAGATGTTCGGCAAAGGCCCGCCGATCAATATCATCACCTCCATTGTTGAAGGGGGTGAGCAGCGCCACGATCAGGCCTTCCGCCCGGAGATCCTCCAGATCCTCATGCAGAAGGTCATCTGCAATGTCATAAATGTGTTCCGAAACAGATTCTATACGGAGGCGATAATCATGCTCACAGAACAGATGCATGTCTGACCAGCTTTTGCTCTCCGCTCCATGCTCGGTAAATTCACGCAGATTGCTGTGCAAAAAGGTAGAAACTGCTTTATCAAGTGAGTAATCGCGGTCGCTCAGATCACGTCCGAGTCGTGTTTTCAGCTGTGTCCGCCATGCAGAATCGATGAACAACGAGAGATCCACGAACTCGCGGAAATCCCGGTAGGTGGAAACTTCCCCCTCCACGATGTTGAATCTGACCGGTTTATATGTCTCGGTTCTGTCAGAATGGCCGAGACCTCCGTTATAAATCGGCATTTGAAACGTGTCGCCATCTTTGAGCGCCTTCAGGTGGTCGCGGATCAACCCGAGCCGGTTGGCATGCGGGTGGGGTCCGAAGACCTCCTTCTCTCTTCGCTTTTGCCTGTCGGTTTTGTAGTTATCCAGGTTCAGCACCGCCGAATCCGGCAGCTCTGCTGCCAGTTTATCGGCAAGCGTGGATTTCCCGGTTCCACCTGGTCCTCCTACAGCAACGATCATCGGCGCCGACGAACCGTCCCATTCCCTCTGGACTATTCGGGCTATGACCTTTTCCACCGGGCGTCTTACCGGTGTTCCCAGCTCGTCCAGCGTAATATGTCGGGCTGAATGACTCATTATCCACCTTTCAGCTTTGGCACATCTCCGCCGCCATTTCGGCCGCTTTCTTCGATGCACCGGGGCACGCATATCCTGCCAGCACCTGTCTCATCCTCGCAGTACATCTCTCGTAATCCCGTTCGTTCTCCAGAAATCTCAGCGCCTCCCGTTCCAGCCAGTCCGCATCCGCCCACGGCATAACCCGCTCCGGGCAGATCATCTCACCGGCCAGATTGTTGATCAACCCAACGTAAGGAGTTTCCTGCACGCCCAGTCCCAGGAAATAGATGAATGGATGCAGACGATACAGTATGACCATGGGGGTGCCCATGGCCGCGATCTCGAGAGTTATTGTCCCCGATTTCGTCAAACACAGCCTTGCCGCCCGGGCCAGCGCAGCCGGTGAGATATCCGGCATTTTCACTTCGGGCCGGGCGTCCCGTATGATTTTCCGCGCCGGCCCCTTGAGCTGATCCGGAAGGACGCAGGCCAGGGATAAATCATCAAACCGTTGCTCCAGCCGACCGGCTGCTTTAAGAATCAGCGGCAGGTTGGCCTTCACCTCCTGGGTACGACTTCCGGGGAACAGGGCGATCAGATTCTCCCCGCATCGATTCTGCAGCCATCGGGCTTCCTCCGCCGTATCGGTCCGGGATACTTCGTCAAAGAGCGGATGTCCCACGTATTTCACATCGATTCCGTATTCCTCATACAGCTGGGGTTCGAAAGGGTAAATCACGATGGCACGGTCGACCCACTTCTTTATCTTCTTCAGCCGATATTTTCCGTGCGCCCAGACCTGTGGAGGGATATAGTAGACCACCGGTATCCGTCTGCGGCTGGCCTCCCGGGCCACGTAAAGATTGAAGCCGCCGAAGTCCACAAGCACGACCAGCTGCGGGGGGTTTTCATCGAACAACTCCCTGCACCTGCGGAGTTTCCGCCAGAAATCACCCAGGCGCAGCAGATTGTGCAGCCACATGGCGCCGTCGGCGTCATCCTCTTCCCCCAGGGGGCGCAACCCCGCCTTCCGCATCCGTTCCATCCCGAAACCGACAAACTCACAGCTGTCAAATTTTTTTTCCATTTCGGCCATAAAGTTGGCCGCGTGAAGATCCCCTGAGGCATCTCCGGCCGAGATGAAAATAGTCGTCTCTGCCACCTTTTACCATTCCTTCAGGTAGTCCGAGGGATTGAATTCCGCAAAGTCGAGCTCCACCTCACGGGCTGGCCCGGAGGCCCAGGGCACCTCGATTTCACCGAGCAGTTTTCTCTTCTCCGCCGCCGTGCCGAGGGCTTCCATCAGTCCATCGACTTCTGTCGCCACGTCACCGTCCTCGGTCTCATACCTGTTCACTACGTCGGCGGGGATGTCACGGATCGTCCCGGCCGCCGCAAAACATCCGTTATTATGCAGTATAACGTTCCGCGTGGCGGAAAGAGGGGAATGGAGATCACCGTCTCCGGACAGCACGGAGGCCAGGTTGCGCATCGGCATTATACTTTGCCCACTCTGCCCATCTTCACAGAGCTCGAGGTCGGGCGCATGGATGGAAAAGTGGCCGGGACGCCACTCGGCGCGTCCGTCGCTCCCGTAAAACGTGATCGACGGTGCATGATTATCGGGAGCACACAGCGTGAGATAGGTATGAAGCGTGGCCCCGTTCTCCAGCTGTGCTCGGGCCGAGACGGTGTCCTCGCCCTCAATGGGATGCGCATGATACAGTTCGGCCGTCACGCTCACCGGTCGCACCGTGGCGGCATGTTCCGGACACATAATGTAGAGTGCGTTTTGAATGTAATGGCAGAGCGGATTATTGAGAGGCCCATCCAGAACCCAGTGGTCACCCAGCCTGACTTTCCCCGCCCACGCCGCACGCTCATAATAACTATCCGGCCGCCGCCAGTATCCCTGCACAACCACATCCTCCACACTCCCGATGGCTCCCGAGGCCAGCCTGCTTTTTAGCTCGCGGGCCGCCCCATCATACATATGCTGGAATCCCACCTGGCATAACAGTCCGGACTCGTCCACAGCGTTCTGCATCCTGTCTATATCCTGCACCAGAACCGCAGGTGGTTTCTCAAGCAACACGTTCACGCCGTGATCCAGACTCTCCACCGTCATTGGAACGTGCAGGGGAATTGGAGTGGGAATACTCACGAAATCCACCCCGTTTTCTCCATCGAGCAGGTTCCGATAATCCTCGTATATAACCGTTCCGCCGGCCTCCAGATCCGCCAGGGTATCGGGACATCGGTCCTGATATGGCTCGGCCGCTGCCTGGACCGATAAAATTCCTTCTTCCTCCAATGTTCTGGCCGCCGAAAGGTGTACCCCGGCGAACCCGTTGACCCCAAATATGCCGTAGTTCAGAGAACTCATTGGCGACTAACTCCGGTATGATGTTATTCTTAGTCATCAGTGTGTGTCCCGGGCCCCGCAGCCACCGCACTTGCGTGGCAGCAGATTGCATTACATCTGACGGCCCGTGGCTTAGAACATGACGAATCGTAAGGAACTCTGCCGTTTTGCGCAACTGTACCATCAAAGGAAAAACACAGATGACGCTTTCCACAATTGACGAATGGATCGATGATCGGACCGAGGCGATGGTGGAGCTTCAGAAACAACTCACCTCGCGCCCGGCTCTCAACCCCGAGACCGGTGGAAAAGGCGAGTGGGAGAAGGCCAATTTCCTCGAAAACTGGCTGGAGAAGCACGGGCTGGGGCCCGCCCGGCATTTTGACACGCCGGATGACAGAGTACCCGGAGGAAGCCGCCCGAATTTCATCGTATCCCTCGGAGGACAGCACGGCGCTCCCACCACCTGGGTGATGACCCACCTCGATGTTGTGCCGGCCGGTGAAAGGCAGTCCGACGGCACCTGTGCCGGCTGGGATTCCGACCCGTTCACGGTGCGACGGGAGGGTGACCGCTTATATGGCCGGGGGGTTGAGGATAATCAGCAGTCAATGGTGGCCTCCATATTCGCCGCCCTGGCTGTGCGTAACGGGGATTTGCCACCGCCGGGACCGGTGAATCTACTGTTTGTCTCCGCGGAGGAGACCGGAAGTGAATACGGGCTCAAATGGCTGCTCCATGAACATGAGGATCTTTTCTCCACGGATGATATCATACTGGTCCCCGACGGCGGACGTGATGATGGCACATTGATCGAGATAGCGGAGAAGTCCGTCCTGTGGGTTACCTTTCGTATCCATGGCGAACAGACGCACGGTTCGTCACCCCACCTCGGTCGGAACGCATTCCGGGCCGGCATTAAGCTGGCTGAAAGGCTGGATGAGGAGCTACACGCGAGGTTCGACCTGACGGATGAGGTTTTCTGCCCGCCGGAGAGCACCTTTGAACCCACCCGGCACCCGGCAAATGTACCGAACGTGAACACCGTACCGGGTAAAGAAGTGTTCAGCTTCGACTGCCGGGTGCTGCCCGACGTTGATCTGGACGATGTCATCGAGTGCATGCGCTCAAATATGCGGGAAATAGATGACCGGATGGGGACCGAGACTGAGCTGGAGCTGGACAACAGGCTTCAGGCACCACCTCCAACGCCCCACGATGCCCCCGCCGTCGGCATGCTTCAAGAGGCGATAAAAGACGTGTACAATGAACAGGCGGAGCCCAGGGGCATAGGCGGAAGCACCGTGGCCGCCTATTTCCGCCAGCGCGGTTACCCCGCCGTGGTCTGGTCACGCATCCTGGCCACCGCCCATCAGGCCAACGAGTGCTGTCTTATACCAAACATGGTCGGCGACGCGAAGGTTTTCGCCCGCATTTTCGCCCGGGAGAGTCGGTAGAACCCACCAACTCCTCCCTCTGCCGCACTTCCGGCCTGTCAGGACTTGCGCAACACAATTGTCACGTTTATATTGCACCCAGCGTCGGCAGCCCGATAACGCGTCGCGTCCAGGGCAGTATGCCTGCCCGGGATCTGTGAACCTGTTGCCCGACGAAGCCAGAGAAAAGCGGATCGATACAGATTGTTGGACGGCAATATCAGCCAGCGGATTTACTATGGAGGATGATCGCCATGGATCTATTTGAAGCTATCGAGAAGCGAGCAAGCGTACGTTCCTTTACCGCCTGCGACATAAGCAGGGATGAGCTGCTGAAGATAATCGACGCCGGCCGTCGAGCCCCCTCGGGCAACAACCGGCAACCCTGGGAATTCATTCTCATAGAGGAGGCATCGACGCTCGAAAAGCTCGGCACGGTGCAGAACTGTATCGCCGAGGCCTCCGCCGCTATAGCCGTTGTGGTGGACGAAAACGCCACCGATTACTGGAAGGAGGACGCGTCCGCGGCGATTGAAAATATGTTGCTCGCGGTGGTCGGGCTTGGATACGCCTCCCTGTGGGTGGAAGGGTATGTGCTGAGACACGAAAACATGGCTAAATCCGTACTGGAGGTGCCGGGTGATCAACGGCTTCTGGCCATTCTGCCCATAGGTGAACCCGCCGGGGAGCCCCATCAGGCTGAGAAAAAAACCATGGATGAGGTTCTACACGTAAACCGCTACGGCCGGAGAGACGGCTGAACAACAAGGAGCTATGAGCCATGCCTGATTCCCCCCATTATCCTGCTACTGTCTGCCTTGTGCTTTTGTGCCTGTTATTCACAGGTTGCGATGACTCGGAGCGCAGAGAGCTTGAGAACAAACTCAGCTCCCGTCGGGAACAACACCGTGAAAGGGAAAACGAACTGACGGAGGAAAGGGACCGGGCACTCAAACGGGTCCGGAACCTGGAAGAAGAAAACGACGAACTGCAGGAAAGGGTAGAGGATGAGCTTTCGCGGGTGGAGGAGGCCGAAGAAAACACGGATACGCTCAAGGACGAAAAGGTGGAGCTCGAAGAGGAACTCAGCCAGGTGAACGAAGACCTGAAGGCCTGTCGGAAGAAGAGAGCTCAGGAGGAAAAGCAAGCCCTTAACAATATTGACCCGGATGGATTGATATCGACGTTAGAGGGGGCTGGTGCGAGGTTTTCAGCGGAGGGCGATTATCAGGCCGCTGTCGATGTTCTGGACGTTTTGACGGATATCGCTCCTGATGATCCGCTCGCGCTCTATCGCCTTGCCTATGCGCATCAGCGCCTGGACAATCACGAGGAAGCGGCCGACCTCTATAATGAGACGATCAACGTGCTGGAAAAATCGGACGGAAACACTCGACTCCGTCTGCTGCCTTCTGCGTGTAACAACTACGGCAGCGTGCTGGTGCAAATGGGCGAATATGATGACGCGCAGGACTGGTTACGCCGGGCCACCGAAGAGTCCCGTGAATATGCGGTTCCTTACTTTAACCTTGGCAGGCTATACTCGGTTCACCTGGACGACCCAGGGGCAGCCATCGAGGCCTTCAGACACCACATTGCGCTGGGGGGCAGCCGAAGCATGTCAGCCCGCAAAACCATTGAGAGATTACAGAAAGACAGCGATAGTTCCGAGTAGATCCGGAGTTCCCCTCAGCCGATTGGAACCGCCCTACCGTTCAACTACCACCACACAATTACGTCCCTCCCTTTTCGCCCGATACATCGCTTTATCCGCCGCGGCCACTAGATCATCGTGTGTCTCATCTTTCATGAACTGAGCGATTCCGATACTCACCGTCACGGGCCCGTCAACCTGAGGACAGTGCTTTTTCTCCATGCTGCCGCGGATCCGTTCCATCATAGGTCTGGCCTCTTCGGCATTCGTATGCGGTAAGAGCAGGAGAAACTCCTCCCCGCCCCACCTGCAGACCATATCCTCCTCCCTGCTGGAATCCTGCAGGAGGGTCGCAAACATTTTCAGAACCTCGTCGCCCGCCTCGTGACCGAAGTTATCATTAACTGCTTTGAAATTGTCCAGATCCGCCATGGCAAGGCAGAGAGCGCAATCATGGCGACGGGCCTCCGACAGTCGGCGCTCAATTTCGCCCTGAAATCGCCTGCGATTGGGCAACCCGGTCAGCACATCGGTTGTGGCCAGGTGCTGTATAGTATCCCTGGCCTTCTCCAGAGCACGGTTTTTCTTACGTAGCTTCCGCATCAGGTCCGTCAGCTCCTCGTTGATCTCTGCCATCCTGGTGACCTTTGCGTCGTTCTCCGCTTTCACGGCGCTGCACCACATAATGTATTCATTGCCGGCGTTTAAAATATGGAGGAGGTACTCCTCGCCCAATTCGCTGTCCCCGGTAAAAACGACCCTGACGTTCCAGCTACCACCATCCGGCGGGTAGCGCAGTGGTTCCCCGGATCGCGTCCTCAGGAGGTCCTCCACCGCCGCCCCTTCCGCCTCACCGGCACCGGCAATCTCTTCAAAAACCTTATTGCACTTTTCAATTTTCCCATCGGTATCCGTGACGGCCATCGCAAACTGATTGCTCTCGGACAGAATCCGTTGAAAGACCTCAGGATGTGTTTTCTGAATATACCGGCAGACATCCATGGTTCCCGTTATTCCCCCCGCAGTTCTGCAGCCAGCGCCACCGCTCCCGGCCCGCTACAGGCCCACCCGTCCACGTCCAGCCGGTCGGCCGCTTCCGGATCAATCATGAACGGCAACCCCCCGGTGATTATCCGCAGGTCGTTCGAGGTTCTGAATTTTTGCAATCCAGAAATCAACTCCTCCAACTTCAGAAGGTTGTATGGCAGGGTCGTGGAAAGTGCCACAATTTTCGGGCTTCGCCTTTCAACCACATGGATGAGATCCTCCCCGGGAACATCCGAGCCGAGGAATACAACGTCCCAGCCATCGAGCTCGAGCATATCCGCCACGAGCCTGGCCCCGAGCTCGTGGAATTCGTCGGTGACAGACGCGACAACAGCTCCGCAGTTGTGTTTTCCCTCCGGAAAAGAACGTGCGTAATAGCGAGACATTATCCGGCTCATGATGGCTGTCACCAGATGTTCCTCAGCCACATTGACCTCTCCTTCAGCCCACAGAGCGCCGATCCTATACATTATGGGCCGGATGTAATTCTCACACACGTTTTCCAGGCTGCCTCCCTCCGAAACAAGGTCTTCCAGCATCTCCGATGCTCCGGGATAGTCGGCCTGCAGAAGAAGATGCAGTATTCTGCCCAGTTCCTCCGTCCAATCCTGAGGATTGAATACCGGATCGTTTACCCGGCTTGAGACCGAAACCATCTGATCGTGTTGATTCAACATCCAACGATAAACCGACTGCACTGGTGCCGCGAGATCCCGGGACAACTGTTTGCCAACCTCTTTGTCCCAGGCTTCCAGCTCCACCCTGAAATATTCCGGGGCAACCCCACGATTAATGTAGACACTGTAAACCCACGGAAGCATCCTCACCAGCATCGTGGGCAACCCAAAGTGGAATACGGCAGCCATAAAACGGGCGTGGTTTCGATGGTTTGCGCTTACAGAATCCACCGGGCAGGATCCAATAATGGAACTGATATCCCCCCTGCCAAGGACACGCTCATCCACCTGAACTTTCATAGCCTCAAGATGGTCCAGATACGCCTGCGCCGCCTTCTGCGAGACGGGAAAGTGCTCCCGGGCTTCCTCTTCCAGCTCCCTGATTTCCGAATATTTTTCGGAGGATTCAGCTTCCCGCGCAGCCGCGCTTCTGGCCTTCATTCTCTTCTTGTTGCCCACTGCAGCGTTACCTCGAGACAGAAAGTCAAATGGAGATCATCGGTGCGAACCTGAGACCCTCCCCTGGTGGGTTCCTCCCGAATGCCGCCAAATGAGGTTTATGAACCGAACTCATTGCTCAGCCCATACAAACTAAGGCCCGTCACCCAATCAGCAATCATAAGCCAACTATGCTGTATTCACAAGCCGCTACTGTTCGTTTTTCGGCAATGCCACTTCCACCCACTCCACTCTCGATGTATTAACCGCGGGTCTTGCGGTGACCTCGCGGAACAGAGGGCGTCGTTCATCGGGCCCGGCGCTCACGACCCTTGCGGCCGGCAGGCCGGCGGGAATCAACGGCTCTTCGCCCACCTTTCTGTCCATCGGTGCGGTCACCAGAACATCCCCTTTGCGCACATCAGCCCCCTCCTTTATCCACTCCATCTCACAGCTTTCCGTCCCGGTACCCTGTAACATACCCGGATGCCTGGTTCTCTGCACCCGGCATGAGATGCGGCTGTCCGGGTCGGTCAGCAACCGGACTCTGCTGTGCCACGGCCCTGTCTCAGAAATTCGCCCTACGTACCCGCCGGCCGTGAGAACGGCCAACCCCTCTCTTACCCCCTCACGTCGGCCGATTCGGATGACAAAACTGTCGCGGCTACTGCTGGTATCATACCCAACCACCCTCGCCCCTTTTACGCTGAACTCTCCACCCGGATCCAGATCTTCGCGGTTCCGAAGACGCTTTTCCCGTTCCATAACCATCTCTTTTAACTGCACGTTTCGGTTTTTCAGTTCGTCAATGTATTGCTCCGCCGCCCTTGCCCGTTCCTGTTCCACAAACGCCTCCCGGACCGTCCCCGTGCCCGCCATAGCATCGCCCGCCGCCGTGAATACTGCGCCGGCGGCCGGGGAGGACACCTCCGTGAAAACCGTCCGGGCAGGCGCGGTGAAGCGAGCGGGCAGCAGTAGAAGGATCAGGCCGAGCCCCGCGGCACATATAAACGCCCGCAGGCGACGTCTCCTTTTTGCAGAACCTCTCTTCATCTGATTACTCCCCGCCACACTGCTGAAAAGTCATGATCGTTGACCTCGTCGTGATTGTACCCCATATCACCGGCACCCGCCCTCTATCTTTCACTTTCAAAGGCTTCCCGATATATCGGGGGAAACAGGCTCGCCACCCTGGGCCAGCGGAAAATCCGGGCTCTCTGCCGCCCCGCCCTGCTGTATTTCTGTCGGAGTTCGGGGGTATTTTCCAACTTATGCATAGCTCCCGCCAGATTCGCAGCGCTATTATTGTCAAGGACAAGAGCCGCCGCCCCCACGCTCTCGGACAACCCCCCTGCTCCGGTGGTTATCACCGGAGCACCACACCCCATCGCCTCCAGGGGCGGCAACCCGAACCCCTCAATTTCAGACGGAAAGACGAAGGCAAAGGCGGCTGAATAAATCACCGGCAACTGCCTCCGGACCACATACCCGGCGCGAATAACATCCCCGCAGAGGCCCAGCCGTTCGATCAAGTCGTCCAACTCCCCCTGCGGCCAGCCGTCTCCTCCCACCAGAAGCAACCTGCGGCTCGACCCATACTGGTGTTTGATCAGTAGAAACGCGTGCAGAAGCAGACGGAGATTCTTCTTGGGTTCGGGATTTCCGACAAAAACAAACGGTTTCTCTCGCAGCCCCATTCTCTGCAGATACTTTTTGACTTCGCCTGAATCCGCGGGCCGAAATATTTCCTCTATTCCGGGATGAACCACCCTTGCCCGACCAAGGGTTTCCGGATGCCTCCCTGCAAGGCACGCACGCGTCCAGTGCGAGGTGCAGTGAATTCGCGCGGCCGTCCGTATGCTGCCCGGCAGCCGGAGATGAAAGTGCAGACGATTGCGGAGACGACAGACATGGGGATGGGTGTATACGAGGAGATCGTGCAGGGTAAGTACAAGGGGGACATCAACATTGTAAGGCGCCACGTAGGCCGGACAGTGCAGAACGTCCAGATCACGGGAGCCGGCAAGCCGGGGCAACGCCATCATTTCCCACATGAGCCGTCGCATCCGCCCGCCGGGAGGAAGAGGGATCCGGTGGATCATAAAATTCTCCGGCATTTTCTCCCCGTCAAAGGGCCTGACCCCGCGCCGGGCAAAAATGACGTATTCATTGTTCTCATCGACCTGCGCCAGCCCCTTTATCAGACCTCCGGTCCAGGTTTCCACACCGCTATTTTCAGTCCCGAGACCGGCCGCATTAATGCCTATCCTCATGGTTGTCCTCTTTTCCGCCTCCCGGATCAATTAAGCGCGTTCCTGATCTCCTTAATCTTACTTATATTATCACGATCTTTGGCCGCCGATTTCCATGGCGTCTCCAGTATGGCGGGTAACCGGCGGAAACGGGTATCCCGAAAAATGGCCCTGAATCCACCGATCCCCAGCCGGCCCTCCCCTATGTGAGCATGTCTGTCTTTTCCACTGCCGCAGGGCTCGGCCGAATCGTTAACGTGAAGGAGGCCCATCCGGCACAATCCGACGCCATCCTCAATATCCTCCGCCAGCCGACCCACCTCGACATTTGAACGCAGGTCATATCCCGCCGCAAACGCGTGGCAGGTGTCCACAACCAATCCGGGGGGCTCCCCTTCCACTTCCGACTCTATACCTTCAATAAGTTCTCCCAGCCGGTCGAATGATCCACCCGGCCCATATTCTCCAGCCGTATTCTCCAGCATAATTCTCGGGCGATTCTTCACTTTTTCACAGGCATTCGCGAAACACTGCACGGCCCGGTCCCCCGCCCAGCCGGGGCCTTTCTGCTTGCTGCTGCCCGGATGTATCACGTAATAATCCGCGCCAATACGACCGGCGGTCCTCAGTTCCTCCGTTAGGCGCTTCTGGCTGTTCGCGTAGGTCCGATCATCCGGCGCGCAGGGATTGATAAGGTAGCAGGCGTGAACCACCACCGGATCCATCTGGTGCCGGTTGACCATCCGCCGGAAATCCTCCACCTCCCCCTCATCTCGTCCCGAGTGCCTCCATCCCCGCGGATTTCCACAAAATATCTGCAGGCACGAACATCCACGCTCAACCGCCCGTTCAACCGCTGTGTTCAGTCCCCCGGAGATGGATACATGAAAACCGGTCCGGAGCTGCCTGGGAACCCTGTCGGTCATTAGAGCCGTCCTCTCATCCAGGATATACGGGAAAGCTCAAGATTCTCCATCGGCAACCTCACCTCAGACGAAATTAAGGGAGATGTCGAGCGCCGGGGCAGAATGAGTCAGCGCTCCCACCGAGATACGCTCCACTCCGGTACGGGCATATTCCTGCACGTTCTCAAGCGTGATGCCTCCGCTCGCCTCCAGCGCGGTTGTGCCGCTGGCCGGGCTTTCATCTCTGATTCTGCAGGCCTCGCCCACCTCCTCCACACTCATATTGTCCAGCAGGACGTAATCCGGCATCGCTCTCAGAGAGCATTCCAGCTCCTGCAGATTCTCCACCTCGACTTCGACAGGTGCCTTTCCGCGCTCCCTGCACGCCTCAACGGCTTTATCCGGAGATGCGCTCTCCGATCCGCCTCCGAACAAACGAAGATGGTTCTCCTTGATCAGAAACATATCGTGGAGCCCCATCCGATGATTCGTTCCTCCGCCGCATCGCACGGCATACTTTTCCAGCTCCCGCCATCCGGGGGTCGTCTTCCTCGTGTCCACTATCTTCGTCCCGCTACCCTCCACTGCTCTGACATACCGGCGCGTCAGGGTCGCCACCCCGCTCAGCCGTTGCACAAAGTTCAGCAGTGTCCTCTCAACCCGCAGCATGTCCGCCGCTCTCCCCCGGAACGAGGCGATTGTTGCCCCGCGACGCACCTCATCTCCGTCGTGGAGCTCGGGGTCATAACAGAGGCCATCCATCCGTTCGACAAGCCGGCCTGCAAGCTGCAGCCCGCAGACGACCCCCTGTTGTCGTGCCACCAGTTCGGCCTCGCACTCCAGCTCCACATCGATCAGGGCATCGGTCGTTATATCCTGATCAGCATGGTCTTCCCGCAAAGCATCATCTACCCTCCTGTCATACGTCGACCATTCCATGATTTTGCTCTCTTCCTTTCCTCAGAAGGATCCCTGAAGCGGAACCGGGCGGGCACGAACAGGTATCGAGATAGGGTTCACCGGGCGACCCGCAGGCTTCGCACGCTTCTGATATCGAACACTGAATATGCAGGATACTTCATAAGCACACACCGGGGCAAATTTGACCCGACGACGTTGGCCGGATATCCTACCGGTCTGCGTCCTGGCCTGCATCTGCCGCATACAGGCTATGGAGGACGGCGCAGCTGTTGTTTTCATTGGCTGGCAGGACAACTGGCAGTGGTCGATCAAGGGTACGAGTAAAAAGCCCATGCTTTTGATCTACACCGTTGCAATATAGGTCTTTGCACCAGGTCCTGGTTATTCCTGCACTCCATCGTGAGCGACCACGAAAGGAAGTCTGGTTTTCGTTTTTGCGCCGTTCTTTTTAGCGTGTATTTTACTCAGCGTCACCTGCAGGGAAGTCTGATACTCTCACTTCAAAATTTATGTAGGAAATTGCGGTGAATTATCCGTGAAATACGAGATAGGGGCGCGCATTCTGTGACGTATCATCTGCCCCATCCCCCCCCGACATTTGCTTCAGTAAACGCCCAAACATCCTTCAGGAGAACACAGCAACGATGCAAACAGAGCAGGTAGAACTTGATGCCGGAACGGAAGCACAACTCGTCACCGCCCATACCCTGATTATCGGCTCCGGAGCAGCCGCCCTTAACTGTGCGGAGCATCTGCACGAACTCGGAATCACCGATACCGTCATAGCCACCGACGAACTCGGAGCCGGAACGTCCAACAACTCCGGGTCGGACAAACAGACCTATTACAAACTGGGCATGTTCGGGGACGTGCCTGACAGCCCGATGGATTTTGCCCACAGTCTGTTCGACGGGGGTATGATGCATGGTGACCTGGCGTATATCGAGGCACTTGGGAGCGCGCCGGAATTCTTTCACCTGATCCGCAACGGCGTGGAATTCCCCTACAACCGATACGGAGCTTACGTGGGCTATAAGACCGATCATGACCCGCGGCAGCGCGGAACCAGCGCCGGGCCCCGTACTTCCATTCAGATGTTCCAGGGCTCCCTGGAGAGCGTCCGAAACAATGGAACGGAGATCCTGGACCACCATGAAATTGTTGCTCTCCTGACCACGGACGATGACGGCGATAAGCGCGCCATTGGTGCCGTGGCCATTGATCTGGAGCGGGCAAGTGACGACAATCACGGGATGGTAATCTTCAACTGCCACAACGTGGTAATGGCAACCGGTGGGCCGGGTGAGATGTATGACACCACGGTGTATCCCGAAGGACAGATCGGCAACCACGGCCTGGCTCTGGAACGAGGCGCAATCGCCAACAACCTGGGAGAATCCCAGTACGGCCTCGCGAGCACCAATTTCCGATGGAACCTGAGCGGCACCTATCAGCAGGTCATTCCGTGCTATTACTCCACGAAACCGGGCGGAGGCGATGAAAAGCACTTTCTTAATGATTATTATCCCGGCATGAAGGAGGTGGCATCCAATATATTCCTGAAAGGCTACCAGTGGCCATTTGACGCTTCCCGTCTCCAGGACTATGGTTCGAGCATAGTTGACTATGCCGTGGCCAGGGAGATGTGGGCCGGCCGGGAGGTGTGGATGGATTTCTCAAGAAATCCGGTTCCCGGGGACGACATGGAGGAGTTCAACCTCGACAACCTGACTGAAGAAGCACGGGGATATCTGCGACGTTCCGGTGCCACCCAGCCAACCCCCTATGCGCGTCTCAACCACATGAATCCGCTGGCCATTGAGATCTATGAGGATCACGGTATCGACCTGGCCAGCGAGCCGCTCCCCGTGGCGGTGTGTGCGCAACACAACAACGGAGGCCTGCGGGGCGATATCTGGTGGGAATCCAACATCGAACACCTGTTCCCCATCGGTGAGGTCAACGGCACCCACGGCATACGGCCGGGGGGCAGCGCGCTGAACAGCGGACAGGTCGGTGGACGTCGAGCCGCACAGTACATCGCCAACGTCTACGATCAATCCCCGCTCAATCCGGAGGAGTTTCTCAATGCCTGCAGAGATCAGCTCGAGGATGAACTGGCCAACATCCGCCGCTTTCTCAACGCCGACTCCTCCGCGCCCACCAACCAGCAGGTCCGCTCCGAGATACAGCAACGCATGTCACGCCACGGAGCTTTCATCCGCAGCGAGGACGGCGTTCGGAAGGCGCTGAAGGACGCCTACCAGCTGCGCGATCGTGTGCGATCAAACGGCATCCGCATGCAGGAGAAGGATCAACTGAACGTGGCCTTCCAGAACGAACATCTGTGTCTCACCCACATAGCCTTCCTCGAAACCATTTTGTGTTATATCGAACGAGGCGGCGGAAGCCGAGGTGGGTATCTGGTGGAAGATCCGGAGGGAGAACTTGATGTCCACACCGAACAGGGCACGGAACTGCCCCACCGTCCCGAGAATGAAGAGATGAAGACGGAAATCCTTGAAACGGTAAAGGATGGCGACGAGTTCAGGGTCTATCCGGTCCGGCGCCGGCCGCTACCCGAGGACGATTCCTGGTATGAAACCACATGGAACGAGTGGATGGAGGGGAACATCTTCCAGAAATGATCTCCTCACATCGAACATTCCCGATGACAGACCATTTCTGCCCGTAATACCCGGAGCCACTGAATGGTCAGAGGACCCAATGGCGGAGTTGGCCTCTCACTCCCGCGGGGCGGGCGCTTCGGCCAAACGGCGGGATTCGTGTGTGATGATTGCCCGTAGTGGCGAATCAAGACTCCACCGGCACAGGGCACGGTGGTGGTTCATAACGTATTTTGCCGAATGCTTACAACCCGGTATTGAGCGACCCTTCAGTGCGCCGGTTGTCAGAGGCTGAGCGGCTGTGCAACCAATGTCTTGATATTTTGACGCATAATAAAAGGGGATCATACGGACGTGAATAAACGGTCTCAACGCACCCTCATAGTGACGGGCAGTTTACTGGTCAGCGCCGTGGCCGTGGCGTTCTTCGCCTATCGAGTGGCCGGGCATCGCCAGGAGGTGTGGATGACCCTCAGAAGCGCAGGGGGGGGCTATCTCGCCCTGTCGGTTGCGCTCCTGGCAGTGCTGTATTTGCTGCGTATTGTGCGCTGGAGGCTTTTCCTCCGGCATATCGCGGACATTCGGTGGTTATCGCTGACCAGCGCCACCCTTATTGGCTTCACCGCCAATAATATACTCCCCGCCCGCCTTGGCGAACTGATCCGCCCTTACCTGCTGTCCAAACGAGAGAAGGTCAGCATGGGACATGCGCTCGGCAGCATCGGGCTGGCCCGCCTGTTTGACCTGATCGGTCTCTCGCTGCTTCTTATCCTCACATGGTTTATTCTGAGCCTGGGGGGAACCCATCAGCTCCAACACGACGACAACCCTCCCCCCGAAACGGCGTCGGAGACTGTCTCTGCTGACGTATCGAACGAGACCGTGGTGAACGAAAAACACAATACCGGGATGCTCGATAACATCTGGAAGGCAGGTATTGTGGTGACCGCCATGGCCGCCGCGGGGACGATCATCCTCCTCCTTGTTGCCCTTTATCCCTCCCCGGTGCTGCGCGTTGCGGAATTCTGCGCACAGATACTGCCCGGATCCTGGAGAAGCCGCGCAGTCCACCTCGTCCACTCGCTGACCGAAACGATGGGCTTTTTGAAGGATTGGAGGGGAGTCACCGGAGGAGTTGCCCTCTCGGCCGGGGTGTGGCTGTTCCAGGGCCTGAGCACCTGGGCGGTGGCAGAGGCCCTCGGCCTGTCCATCGGCCCGGCAGGGGCTTTCCTGGCGGTTATCGCCGTCTGCGCGGCGGTGGCCGTGCCGCAGGGGCCCGGTTTTCTGGGAACGTTTCACCTTGCCGCCTCGCTGGTTGCGGAGGCCTTTCATACCCCTGTGGGTCAGGCAGCGGCCTTCGCCATGCTCATGTGGGTGATCAACATAATTCCGGTCACGCTGGCCGGCCTCGTCTTTCTGGTATACGAGGGCGCCGGCCTGCGCCGCCTCAGCGCTGAATCTCAATCCGAAAAGGAGGATTGAGGGACCTCTCCTTACCCGGCCCCGTTTCCCGTCATCCCCGCTAAGCGGTCAGAAATAACCATTCTACGGTTTTGACGACAGGTGATATGTCTATTCCACGATCCGTCAGCACGCCAGCCGTAAGAACAGACAGAGGCGCTCGGAACTGTGGACCTCAAAGGAGGCGCTGGCCGATGAAGGTGAGTCGACGCCGGACCGCTCAGCCACCGTTGGAGTTTTCTTCACCCATCATTGCCACAATCTCATCGTGCCCGTGCTGGTTGGCCAGAGCCACAGCCGTACGTCCATGCCGTGTGTACTCATCGGGATCAGCGCCGGCTCTGAGAAGCACCTCCACCACTTCCTGTGCCCCTTTTTCCGCCGCCGTATGCAGAGGCGTGTAGTCCAGCTCCGCCGTCGCCGCGAGCGGCCCCCCGGCCTGCACGATAAGTTCCGCGACACTACCATCCCCCCCAAAGGCCGCGTAATGCAGCGGAGTGAATCCCAGTTCGTCCTCCGCCTCAATATCGGCCCCGCCATCCAGCAACATCTCAACCAGGCCGGCACGACAGGCGACGGAGGCCATGTGCAGTGGCGTTCGGTTGAACCCCGCCCGTGCGTTCACCTCAGCTCCCCGTTCAAGCAGAATGCCCGCAACATCCTCCTCAGAAGTAGCGGCATCCCCGGCAAATTCGCACCGATCCAGCTCGGGATACATAGCCGTCACCACCGGTCTGTAGGTTCGGCAGGCAACCATATGCAACGGGGTGAAACCAAATTGTTTCTCCCGCGTGTCAACATCTCCGCCCTCATCCAGCAGCAAGCGCACTATGGACACCTGCCCCTGTATAGCTGCACGATGCAGCGGTTTCCCCCCCGACTCATCGGTGGCATCCAGAACCCGGCGATTCTCCCCTATCACACGCCGCAGCTCTTCCAGCTCTCCGTCGTTAATAAGCAGATGAACCTTTCTCGATAATGCGTCCCCGCCGCTGCGCGATCTCCTGAACCAGGCACAGGCCATCATAATCAGACCGGCCCCGGACAGCCCAATTGCCCACCACGCCCCCCCCGGCAGGCCCCATCTGGAATCGAATATAATCACCCCACCAGCCCCGAATGCGAGGAGGTAAGCGAGGATCTTGTACAGTTTATCGCCATTTCTCATACTCATCGACCGATCTGTTTGTTAATGTATAGCCCGTCACTCAACCCGAGTGTTTTCCGAACATCAAAGCGCCACCGCCCTGCGGTCCCACGCAGAGGTACAACATATCCGAAATCCCGCGTTCCCTCCAATAAAAAAGAGGAACCTGACACGCGATCAGGTTCCTCTCATTCGTCTCGGCTCGGGCCTGGGGTTACTCTTCCCCGTCGTCTTCGTTAGACTCCTCCTCGTCCGACTGTTCCTCGTCGTCCGACTGTTCTTCATCGTC
>JBKHGK010000005.1:0-17634 GCA_046539705.1 Candidatus Brocadiia bacterium
CTGAAGTTGGTTTTAGAATAATTAACGTTTGAGGTTTGTGAAATATGCGGGATAGGAGACGAACATGAAACCGATAACATGTGGTGTCATAGGTACCGGGGGTTGGGGGGAAATCCATGCCAGGGTGTATGAGCGCGCTCCCCGGGCGAGACTCCTGGCTCTGTGCGACACCGACGGTGATCATCTGCAGCAGGTCGGCCGGAAGTACGGGGTCTCCCGTCTTTATACGGATTGCGGAGAGATGTTCCGGGCTGAGGAACTCGACGCGGTGTCGATTGTAACCCCTGACTTTGCTCATACGGAGTTAGCACTTGAGGCGATACGGAATGGCGTCCATGTACTGATAGAGAAACCGCTGGCGACCACCCTTGAGGACTGTGACCGTATTGGACGCGCGCTGAAGAGGAATCCGGTGAAGTTTATGGTGGACTTCCACAACCGCTGGAATCCCTCGATGGTTGAATTCAAACGCAGCATAGAGGACGGGAACGTGGGCGAGGTGCAGATGGTCCACTACAGACTCAGTGACAACATCTCCGTGCCGACGGAAATGCTATCCTGGGCAGGACGATCAAGTGTTCTGTGGTTTCTGGGCAGCCATTGTCTGGACACTCTGCGGTGGCTGCTGGGAGAGGAGGTTGAAGAAGTCTATTCTGTTGTCGGTTCCGGCGTGCTTCACAACGTTGGCATTGAGACCCCCGATTACTATCAATCCACGCTGACATTCAGCGGCGGAACGACGGTGCAGATGGAAAACTGCTGGATATTACCCCCGTCACATCCATTGATAGATGTGAAACTTGAAGTGGTGGGATCGGAGGGGGCGCTTTATTTTGATGGCCGTCCTCACCGCACGGAGCGTTTTGAGCAGACGGAGGTGAGTTGGCCTGATGTTTACGTCTGTCCGCAGGTTTTCGGCCGGCCCGCGGGCTTTGCCCCGGAAAGCATACGCCACTTCATCGAGTGCATTGTTGAGGACCGTCAACCCATCTGCGGATGGGAGGCCGGACGAGAGGTGACCCGGTGCATTCTGGCAATGGAGCAATCCGCCCGGGATCAGAGCCCCGTTCAACTATAAAATCCCCGGGGATAACCTGCGTTAACCCGTGTATTCCACGAGCCGTCAGCACGCCATCTATAAGAACAGCCTGCAGTTGCGGTGACCCGCGGCCGCGGGTCACCCGCCTTTGCCCTCCGCGCATATCCGGCGCTGAGGGCGCTTGAAATTTGCGGGATAAGTTTCCTGCGATTTTTGATGGGGTGTTGAGCAGGTTCCTGCCACTTTGTGTGGCAGGTGTATACGATTGATTGGCTAGTGAAAGTGGCGGCCAGAAGAACTTCTCGTCGTTACAGTTCAGGCCGGCGGCAGCAGAACGTACTCAGTAAATACGCGGCTGATGACATTGTCGAAATCTTTTTTGAAGATGTACGCCTCAGGCGAGCTGATTTTCTGCTGCCCCCGGCCTGAACAGTAACGATAATCTTTGTGAAGTGCTGCGCAATATAGCCCGTTCAATCTTTTCCTCCCGTCACACAAGGTGACGGGGAGACAAAAACCGTGGGACACTTATCGGAGACCGCTTGGCCCGGATTATACGGCTATTGTATCCTGCATCCGTAAGATGCAGGATAGCCTCAGTGCTGTCCAAGATGTTCAGAGATAGGCTTTATGACGGGTTCTTATATATGGCGCACTGCCGACTCGTGAAATATACGGGGTACACATCGGGTAAAAAAAAACGGGACGGCCGTGCAACATTATGGTGTCCCCCCACCTGCACGACCATCCCGCATTATAAAACCGGCACTTTGAGCATCTATAAAGCCAAGACGCACGCTCCCACCCCTCCCGAGGCACTCCCGCTGGAACCGGCTCTGCGCCCCCTGGACTCGATCCGGCTCCAGTCCCGGCCATCAAGCACCTTCATGTCCAACACAATTGAACCGCCAAATCTTCTCCACTCTACAGGTGCAATAAGCGTGCCATAAACCGCGAAAGGCTCTTCCTATTCCCACGGCGACAGGGTGTAGTGTCATATGAGACTGTTATGCAGTGGCTTACGATTGCAGGGTTAATCTTATAGGTCCTGCGCAGAGCCAGAGTAAAGGAAACCCTGATCGTCCGGTGCCGGGAAAGATGTAACTGGTTGAGTTACACCGTAACCCTTACGGTAACGGTGGCGGGGCTCAGAATTCCCCATGCCATGGTAGAAGCAGCCATAATAAAGAGGCACCGCGGGCCAGGACGGGCCCACTTTGAGACTCCTCAAACATTTCATAAAGGGTGGAATCGGCGGGGAGGTACTTGAGGACGGCCAGAGATATCACCGCACAGAAGAAAACTCCTTTGATCAACCCCATCAGCAGCCCCAGTATCCGGTCGACAGAGGTTAGATAAAGCGCATCCAGCGCAAAATGCAGGAGGTGTTCCACCAGATAGACGATGGACAGGATTACCACGAACACGGCGAGGAAAGCGATAAATATTCTTATCTGGGCGGAAAACCATTCTCCCATCATTTCCGCCACATAGGGATGGTATCTTCCCGCCCCCCAGAAAGCTGCTATCCATCCCGCCATTCTGCCGAACTCACATATGAAACCGGACCACAGCCCCCGGATGGAGATGGCCACGCACAAAAACAGCAGCACGGCATCAAGATAAGTGGTGTCCTCCCACACTATCATCGCACCGTTGGATAACCAATCCTGCATTTGTTTGCTCCTGTAGAAATGTCAGGTACATTATCCATGAAGATGCCGCAACAAACAACCCCTATCGGCTTACGGGAGCACATCGGCCAGGTAATGTCCCGTGTGTGAACTGTCACAGGCGGCGATGGTCTCCGGCGGGCCCGCGGCGACCACACGCCCACCCCTCTGGCCCTCTTCCGGGCCCAGGTCGATCACGTGATCGGCGCATTTGACCACATCCAGATTGTGTTCCACCACCAGCACCGTATGGCCGTCCTCAACGAGTTCCTGGAAACAGGATAGCAGCTTGCGGATGTCATCAAAATGCAGGCCAATCGTGGGTTCATCGAATATCAGCAGCAGCGGGTCGCTTTCTGCCGCGGACATGTAGCTTGCGAGTTTGAGCCGCTGCGCCTCCCCGCCCGAGAGAGTGGTCGCGGGCTGTCCGAGTTTGATGTAGCCGAGACCGGTTCTATAGAGGATTTTCAGCCGGCGCGTTATGGACCGTTGATCACTGAAGAACTGCATGGCTTCCGCCACGGTCATTTCCAGCACGTCCAGGATGGATTTCCCCCGGTACTTAATGTCCAGCACATCCTGCTGATAGCGCCGTCCCTCACACTCGTCGCAGGTTACGTACACGTCGGCCAGGAACTGCATCTCAACCTCAATCGTGCCGGTCCCTTTGCAATTCTCGCATCTCCCATCCGACGTGTTGAAAGAGAACGTCCCGGGATCAAGGTTGCGTATTTTGGCTTCCCTGGTCCCCGCAAAAAGTTTACGGATGGGGCCGAAAGCGTTAATGTAGGTGGCAGGATTGGAACGGGGCGTCGTCCCTATAGGGCTCTGATCCACCAGCACGGCATCCTCGACCATCTCCTGGCCACCAATTGTCTCGTATTCCCCTATCTCCTCCCCGTATCCATCCGGTTTGTGTCGCTTTATCGCTCCGTAAAGCGTATCCTGTACGAGGCTGCTCTTGCCGCTGCCGCTCACTCCGGTCACGCACGTCAGGGTTCCCAGGGGGATATCCACGTCGATATCCTTCAGGTTATGATGCCGGCATCCGGTCAGCGATATACGTTCTCCGTCGGTCGGACGCCTCGTCTCCGGGAGGGGGATGCTGGCCTCACCCCGCAGGTAGGCTCCGGTCACTGATTCATCGCATTGGTGCAGCCCGTCGATCCCGCCGGTGTACACCACCCGTCCTCCGCGTTGTCCCGCCCCCGGGCCCAGATCGATCACATGATCGGCTTCCTCGATAATCTGGCGGTCGTGTTCCACCACCGCCACGGTATTGCCGCGATCACGGAGGCGTTTCACAATCTCTATCAGACGGCTGTTATCGCGGGGGTGGAGGCCGATACTCGGTTCGTCAAGGATGTAGAGGGTGTTGACAAGCGCCGATCCCAGGCTGGTGGCCAGATTTACCCGCTGCATTTCTCCCCCGCTCAGCGTGCGCGTCGTGCGGTCCAGCGTCACGTATCCCAGTCCGATCCGATACAGATAATCCAGTCTGTCGCGTATTTCTTCCAGCACGGTGCTGACCACCTTCTGCTGATAATCCGTCAGCTCCAGCTCCTCATGGAAGAACTCGTATGCCCGTTCTATCGTCATCGCGCTGACGTCCGCGATATTATAATCCTGCACCCGCACGGATCTGGCCTCCGGGCACAGCCGGGTCCCACCGCACTCCTCGCACGTTATGTAGCGCCGGTATCTGCTCAGCAAAACCCGCACATGAAGCTTGTATTTCTTCTCCTGCAGCCACTCGAACCAGTCCCGGACCCCGTAGAAATGGGCCGTGCCCTCGAATACTTTTCTGCGCTGGCGATCCGATAGCTCCCCCCAGGGCACATCGACCGGTATGCCGGCACGCGGTGCACCTTCCAAAAGCTGCTGCATGCATTCCTCAGTGCTATCGGTGGTCCAGGGCTGGATCGCCCCCTCCTCCAGGGACAGGCGCGGATTGGGCACAACGCGCTGGGGATCCATATCGATGGTGGCGCCGTAGCCGGAGCATGCCTCGCAGGCTCCCAGCGGGCTGTTGAACGACAGCAGCCGGGCAGAGATTTCCGGTATGGAGCGACCGCATCGGGTACAGCAGAAGTTCTGGCTGAACCTCAATACTGGCCCGTCCAGAAACCGCACCCGGCACTGGCCCCGCCCCAGCCTGTAGCACGTTTCCACCGCCTCGGCAAGGCGCTGGCGCGACTTTCCACCCACAATAAGCCGGTCCACCACCACCTCGGCATCCGCCCCAGGACAGATGTCGGGCTCCTCCATAGATATGTCATATACCTCCCCCTCCACCAGCAGACGCACGAATCCCATCTCCCTTATACGGTCAATCTGTTCCTCCAGTTCCATCTGCTCGGTCAGTCTCAGGGGGAAACAGACCATGAAGCGGGCCCCTTCATCCTGCTGCATCACCCGCTCCACAACTTCCCCGGTGTTATGGCTCTGGATTCGGGCACCGCAGTCCGGGCAGAATACCCGGCCCGCCCGGGCGAAAAAAAGCCGCAGATAATCCGCCAGCTCCGTCGCGGTGCCCACCGTGGAACGGCGATTCTTTACCGAATTCTTCTGCTCTATCGCGATTGCCGGGGGGATGTTTTCCACGCTGTCCACGTCCGGTTTGTCCATCCGTTCGAGGAACTGACGGGCGTAGGCGCTGAACGATTCCACATACCGGCGCTGCCCCTCCGCATACAGGGTGTCCAGCACGAGGCTTGATTTCCCGCTGCCGCTCACACCGGTGACGGCCACGAACCGGCCACGGGGGATATCAACGTCTATTTCCTTCAGGTTGTGCACACGGACACCCCGTGCGCGGATACAGTCGGTCTGTGTGTGTTCTTCGGGCATGACGATAACCGGGGAAGGAACGTTCAGCTACGATCACTCCAGTATAACTGGATGATCCAGAATCAGAAAACCACCACCTGCACCAATACCATCACCACTGGCCCACCTGCCGCCGTCATCCGATCTTCGCGCAGACCTCCCCCCACTGGTTGAGGAGCTGCCCGTGGTCTGCATCTGCGGCATAACGGACCGTATGCCCGCCCTTTGCGTCGTCGCTGCACATGATTCTTCCGCGTTTGTCTCCCCGGCGTGTAACTGTTCTCACCCGAGCGCGTTTTTCAGTGACGTCCACGACGCCCAGCCAGGCGGCGGCCGCCAGCACGTCATGGAGGTACACTCCGTTACCGGCACCCAGCTCGCGATGTCTGGCCGCCGCAAAATCATACAGTTCGCGAACTATACGCCCCCGTTCCCCCTCACCGAAGCCCGATAGTATCTCTTCCCGCGTATAAAGGTGCCCGCGAGTGACATCAAGGGGAACCCAGAGAGCCCCAGAGTCCCTCCCCATGACATCATCGGCCGCATCCGGATCCATGTAGACGTTAAACTCGGCGTATGGAGTGATGTTCCCCTCCACGCCAAATGTGCCGCCCATGAGGGTCAGTTTGCCGACACGGTCCTTCACGGCCGACCAGGAAAGCAGTTCCGGCAGGTCAGTGGAGGGGCCGAGCACGAGGATATCGATCGGTCCCGCCTCATTCTGCAGGGTTGAGCGGAGGTCATCAAACGGAGGAAGGTCCACGGCCGGGGGACAGCGCTCGCCCAGTCCCCAGCGCCCGTGCACGTTGGCCGCATCGCATTCCGACTGGTAGGGGGGATTGGAGCCCAGATAGAGCTGTGCCTCCCAGCCAAACACGTCCCGCAGAAAGGCACAGTTATTGGCCACACGATCCGCACTAATATTTCCCCCGTTACACACGATGTGCTCCGGGCCCCCGGACAATATTTCCGTGAGGAATATAAGCGCCAGGGCATCGTCTATGCCGGCGTCGGTCAGAACCAGTCTGGTTGTTCGTCTCGCGGACATCATTGCAGATAAGAAAATTGAGTCGTTCGAGGCAGCGATCAGAAACCGTATTCTGGATTGTCGGGGTCAAAATCCTCGCCCGTCAACCCCACATTGACTTTAATTTTTTCATACCCGTAGTTCTCGATCAGCCGCACCTGATCATCTTCTCTGTCCCAGATTTTTACCCGTACGGGCAATTTCAGATCGGTGTGAATCCAGACCCTCGAACGGTAGCCATAAAAGTCGGGATGTTCCTCCTTCTGCAGCCGGATATCGAACCCGCGTGCCTGCTGTCCATAGATCTCTTTTTTGCCCAGGTCCTCAACCCATTCCACATTTTCCGGATGTTCCAGGGCAGCGGTCAGGTCCTCCTCCAGAAGTTTAATTGTGCTTCGGAACCCGGCCGTCTTCACGCTGTGTCGGTTGTCTTTCATTGCCTTCTTGCCCTCCGGATCGAGATTCACGGTGATCAGGCCGAGCAACCCCCCGGCACGGGCCATAATCCTCCCATCATTCCAGTCTTCTCCCCACAACAACTCCTGGTCCGCCTTCTGGTCGCCAATCCACCGCATGTATATGCGTCGCGGATCGAGTTTCACCTTCATTCTGATCACTTCCTCGGGCAGGAGCTCCCCGTCCACATATTCGCGTTTGTGAAAAACTGCGGTATAATCATCCAGTTCAGCGACGGATTCCCGGGCCTGCTTCATCAATGTATCTGCTTCCTCGAGCATAGCCACTTTTCCCTTGGTTGACCGGGCAATGTCGCGGCTCTCCTCCTCTTTCTCCGCTTTTCCGCCGCCCTCCCCTGGCGTATCCTCGGCTCCGGTGCAACAGGGCAAACTCAACACCAGTAGTGCGGCGACCAGAACCACGAACGGGGCTGAACTTTTCACGATTTCGCTCCTCGGGAAAAAAGAATATCAGGTGTGTCATCAACCAGTTTAGTATGACTCGGCTTGTCCCGCAATTGGTCAATCTGGCGCTGCCCTGATGCGGCCCGTGAGTCTTCTGCTCACCAAACTTGAGAGGCCCCGAAAGCCTGCCTCAGGGCCTCTTCCGGCGGATTCTTCGCAGCACATCGTCGGTGTGTTCTATCGCCTTCTCCCGCGGGAGGTCCATATCGAGCAATCGGGCCATCATGCGCTGTCGTATCCGCTCCCCCGGCAGCGGATCGGCCGGATCGATGCAGCCTCGGGCGGTTAGAAAATCCTCCAGTTCCTCCTTCTTTTTCGTCAGAAATCCTTTGACCTCCCCGTCCCGCAGGGCGTCGATCAGCGCCTGCCCGTCGCCGCCAAGTTCCTCAGCGAGCTCGCTCACCTCGTCGATGAACTTGGAGCTCACCGCGCCGGATTCCTCCAGCACCGTCCGGTTCACCGGTCTCCCGCGCCCGATCTGCCAGGCCTCGGTGAAGGCCTCCAGGGCCACCCCGTTACGTCGTATCACCGCGAGTTTTTCGCGATCCTCCGAAATCACACTGGAGTTGCCCGTTTCCAGAAGCCCTTTGAGCTGTCCCCACCGTTCAACTCCCGCCGACACCATCCGGTGGACGAGTTCCGGGTGACCCGCCACATACCATACGTGCGCCGAAGCCGCCCCCATGCGAGGGTCGAAACATGGCACCTCGAGCCTATCGGCGTATTCCTCTTCACCGCACCCTTGCGGGGAAGGAGGAGTCTCAATCTCCGGCACCGCCTCAGTGAGATCCGGTGGGTTACCGGCCACCTCATCCGGGCCATCGATATTTGTCACCGACCAGTTCACTCCCTCGGTCGCGCCCAGAACCTGGCGCCAGCGGGCCACCTCGTCGGCCTGGGCGGTGAAATAGAAGATCTGTCGGCCGTCCTGGGCCAGGCTGACGGCGGCATCTATGATCGCCCGAGCCCTCTGATCGTCGGTGTTGGCCAGCGTCTCATCCATCATCAGGGGCACCCGGATTCCGCGCTCCTGGCACAGGACGAAACCCAGCCGGACCGCCATGAGCACCTGCACCCGGGTGGCGCTGGAGAGCTGGTCGAGCGCAAATCCTTTTTGGTCGGCCGTCATGTCGCGCACCCGGAAGGTCGGCTGGCCGGACTCCTTCAGTTCGAGCCGATACTGGCCGGCGGTAAATTCCGCCAGTTTCGCGCGTGCCGCCCGGAAGACCTCCGGCCGCCCGGCATCGGCCGTCTCCTCGCGGAGCCACCCCGCAAGCTCATGCCCCACCATGGCCCGGTAATCACGCTGCAGCCGGTTCTCCAGCGCGTCGAGGGCGCGCTGTTTTTCCCGTCCGGCCCGCTCGATATCGTTGTCCTCTCGGGCCGCCCGAATGCGGGTCTCGATCCTGGTTTTCCGCTGCTGAATCTTCTCCTTCTCCTCCGCCGTGTCAGCCAGTTCCTCCCGCTCGTCGCGAAGCTCTTCCAGCGTTCTCTCCTTGAGGCCGGGCTCACAATCGCGGTGATTGTCCAGCTCTTCCTCCGCACTGCGCATCAGCGCCCGGCAATTGCTCCGCTCCTGCTCCGCCCTGGAATACGCATCCTGCAGCTCGCAAAGCCGACGCAGCTCGTCGCGCTCGCCCACCTCCAGGCCCAGCTCGGTATAGAGCTGTTCGCGCTGCCGGCGCAGCCCGTCCAGCGACTCCCGGCAGTTCTCCCTGTCCGTCTCCGCCTGGTCTATGCACCTGGTGGCTTCGTTGAACTGCTCCCGTCGCTTTTCCAGTTCCTGTATTCTGCCGGTGGCCTGTGCCGCGGTCTCCACCTTCATATCGGGGAAGTAGTCCGATATGCGGTCGGCAAACGCACCGAGCAGGACGTCATACTGTTCCTCGCACACTTCCTTCCTGTGTCGGTTCTGCTGCAGCTCGGCCCGGGCATCCTTCCATCGGCTTATGCGGTCGCCGAGAGCGGCCAGTTGCACGGGGGCAGCACCCTCCGGGGGCCGCCCGAGTTCAGAGGCGAGCTCTTCACGCCGTTCGGCGAGTTCCTCCAGCCGTTTCTCGACCCCTTCAAACTCCGCTTTCCGGGCCTCCCAGGCACCCAGCCGTTCCCGGACGGTTTCCAGGCGTCCTATCCGGCTGTTCACCTCTTCAAGATGCCGCAGCACATTTTTCTCATCCCACTCATCCGGTGCTGGCAGCCCCTTCTGTTCGCACTCAGCCTCCAGTGTGCGCCTCTCCCCGCTCATTTCTGCCGCCATTCTCCGGCGGTGCATATATAACCCCGCGGCACTCGCCGAGCCCAGAAGGGCGGTCCCGACGGCAAAGATCCATACCGGGGTCAGCAGTCCGAGGAGAAGGGCAACCACGCTCAGGGTCGCGACGATGGCCGCCGGCAGGTGACCACCCAGGGGCGTGTCCCGGTGCACCGAACGGGGCATGGCCAGCCAGTCCTGCAGTATCCGGCGCGTCTCACGCAACTGCTCCGCGTCCTCGTCGGGCATTTCATCGGGTTTGAGCAGCCGTTCAAGGCTCTTCATACCATCCTGCTGCGCCAGTACCTGTTCCATCTCCCGCGCAAAATCCCACAGCTCGCCCCATCGCCGGTAGTCAATGCCCTGTAGCGCCTCCGGGCTGACAGCCTCCCCGATGCTCCGCATCTCCTCCTCGCACCTCCGTCTGGCACCGGTTATTTTTTCCTCATAATCGTCCAGATTGCTCTCTTTGGTCCTCAGGCTGTTGCGGAGATCCTTCAGCTCCCCTATCAGTCCGTCCGGAACCCCCATCTCCGGCAGATTGGCATCCTCCAGTCTGTCCTCCGCTTCCTGAATACGTTCCGTGGCATCATCGCGCTGTCTCTTCAGCTTTTGGATCTGACTGTCAATCTCATCCACTCTCTCCAGCTCATCACCCCGCACCCGGTCCATCTGCGATGGGAACTCCGCCAGTCTGGCCCGCGCCCGGCGCAGTTCCCGTTTATGCTGTGCGTATTCGATGGCCAGATCCAGCAGCTCGACTCTCCTGGCGGATTTCTGGATTGTTTCGAGCCGCGTTTCCAGCCGGGGCAGTTCCTCCTCCTCACGTCGCAGTTCCTGCACCCCACTGGCGGCCTCGCGGTAATCCTCAATCGCCTTCCTGGCCCTGTTTGTCTCGGAGTTGTTCGCCCGGGTGGGATTGCTCCGCACTCCCGTTGCTTCAGCTGCCGCCGGTACGTCGTAGCCACCGGCGGACTCCCGCATGACCACCTCCGCGAAACGACGGTTGCGCGTGTCCTTCTGGAGCAGATCGTGCAGCGAAAGCCTGTAGCGGTCCCGCTGATCCGATGAAGGAAGGGAGGGGCGGTCGGAGTCAAGGCCGCCGCGCTGGTAGCCGGCCTGAGAACCCCTGACCTGCACTTCCCACTGCTCGTCGCCCAGCTCGAACCTGCCGCGTACCTCCATCCGCTCATCGGCCCTCGAGGGCCAGAGTACGGCCATTATCGCCCGGGAAAGAGTGGTTTTACCGGAGGCATTGGCGCCGTAGATTATATTGATCCCATCCGCCAGCTCCTCCGCGCGGGGGCCGTCATGCTCAAAACCCGGCGCCCGGCGCACGTCGATCCTGCGCAGCAGGAGGGAATCGTCACTCATCGGAGGCCTCCTTCTGCTTCAAAAGGGTATCGAGCATAAGTCTGCCCTGGCGACGCAGGACGTCGATCGCCATCTCCCTGTCGGGCCGTGGGGGCGGATCGTCGCTTCTCCGCAGGGGGCTGTAGGCGGAAGAACGATACGCACGCCGCATCGCCTGGAGTGCCCGATCCGCCAACGCCTCATCCATCTCATCCGGGGTTTCCTCAGCTTTCACAAGCAGCTCAGCCAGCCGTGCCGCCGGGCTGCCATCGGCCTCTGCCAGCTCCGCCAGGTCCACCGCCGGAGAGCTCCGGATGTGAAGTTCCTCCAGATACGTCGGCACACCCGCCACCGACAGGACCAGATCCCGGGCGAGTCGTTCACGTTCGGCCTCCAGCTCCGAGTGAACCGGACACCGTCCGGTGATCACCAGCCTCACGAGCAGGAGCTCGGGGGCGCCCCGCTCCAGAGTCTCCCCGAGGCTATGTTCGAGGACCTCCTCCAGCGCCGGTGGCAGATCGGCCGTGTCCTCCATCCCGGATACGTCGAGCTCAACGGTTTCGTAACGCACCGTCGCCATGGGACACAACCGGGCAGAGGGCGTATGGTGGGCGGGGATTTCCACCATCCACGGGCCGTGACGACCGGGCTCTCCGGGATCAAGCGGCTGCGGTGAACCGCTGTAGAGGATAACCGGATCGCCATCCCGAACGAGCTTCCCGGCATGGATGTGGCCGAGCAGCCAGGCATCATGTGGCGTCGCAACCAGTTCCTCCCGGGAAACGGGGGCATAAGAGCTTTCGGCCCCATCCAGATCCGCATGCAGAAGCCCGATCAGTGGCCGGCCCGGGTGTTTGCCGAACTCCTTCTCGGCCACGGGGGATCGCCGGTAGGTATCCTCCGGAAAAGACCAACCCTCCACATCAACGGCGCGGCCGTTATTCTCGAGGGTGTATCGTTCCCACGTTCCACCTTTCCCCAGCAGATGAGCCGCCTCGTCCCCCATATCCTCCACCAACCGCGGAAGTATATCGGCATCATGGTTGCCGCCGACGGCCAGCAGAGGCACATCGTCGGCTTTCAGCCGTCTGGCTCCCCTTGCAAACGTGCCGTAGGCCTCGAAGTAGTTCTCCTCCGCATCAAGTACATCGCCGGTGATACAGACTGCATCCACGGCGGACCGCAGTGCCAGGTCGACAATGCTCTGCCAGACATGCGCCGGGGAGAACTGCCGGTCGTCGATATCCTCCGGGATACGGGCGGGATGCCTCCCCAGGTGAAGATCACCCGTGCAGAGCAGCCTGATATTATCGGTGTCGGTCATGTGCCAGCCTCAGTCCTGCGGGAAAAAAGTGGATAAAACCTCCCATCGCGCAGGAACATTCTAATGCTTTCGCCTCGGGCCGGAAAACCGATGGTAAGGCGAGCCGCCTCCCCCCCCGGACGGCCCGCAAGCAAAGAGCTCGCGATTCGCCCATTGACTCAAACCGGTGTCGCCAGCACTGTTAAAAACACCGTGTTGTTATAAACCTGTCTGTGACTTTGCGATTCACCTCTGCTGAAGTTGCTTGTAGAACAATTAACGTTTGAGGTTTGTGAAATATGCGGGCGGGCGTTCCGGGGCGACGCCGGCCGCCTGGAACAGCGGGTTGAAACAACGCGGGATGTGGTGGGGAAATGGTAGCCCCACGGTTGCCAAGCACCATTTCTCCTATTAGAATGATAGAGCTATTCATCCGGGCCCCAGCAGCATATACGGACGGGTGAGTGGCCGAGGACGAATACTGACCCACAACTATGCCTTAAAGAAAGGACATGACAATGACACAGCGAAAGCGAAGTGAGCTGTCGGAATGTGAGGATGATGTGCTCTGCGGTGTTAATCTGGCGGAAAACGACGATCCGGCGGAGATGAGTGCCCTGGAGAAGAAACATGTGCCGGTGATTGCGGCACCGGACAGTGTGAAGGAAGGGGAGTGCTTCCAGGTAACGGTGGAAGTCGGAAAATACAAGGATCATCCCAATGAAACCGACCACTTCATCGATTTTGTCGAACTGTACGCGGATCACACCTACCTGGGAAGGGCCCATTTCAGGCCCGTGACGACGTGTCCGACGGTCACATTCTGCGTGCAACTTGAGCATATCCATCAAAAACTCAGGGCCTTCGAGCACTGTAATCGGCACGGCACGTGGGAGTCCGACCACGAAATCACGGTAACGGAATAACCACATACAGGCCCCGGGCGGAACAGAATTCTCACCTCTCTTCCTCCGGGGCTTATCCGTGCAGGGGCTTGCCCCCCTTTTCTTTCGGGCAAAGTAAATAACAACTTTAGCGAATAGAGGAACGTGTTATGAGCGACGAAATAAGTGAAATGACGGCGACGAACCTGAGAGATGCGCATGGCGGGGAATCGATGGCGCATATGCGTTATAAGATATGGGCCGACAAAGCTCTGGAGGAAGGTTTTGAGAACGTGGCACGGCTGTTCCGGGCCATATCACACGCGGAACGAATTCACGCCACCAACCACTTTGTGACAATCGGTGATGAGGCGGGCGATTTCCGCTGCGCATCCATGGCGGCCTTCGGGTACGGAAGCACAGCGGAGAACCTGCAGGGGGGCATAAACGGAGAGACCTTCGAGGTCAATGAGATGTATCCCGCTTACCTGGAACTCGCAAAATCCAGGAATGAGACCGAAGCCGCAAAGTCCTTCCATTACGCCTACGCGGCGGAACAGACCCATGCCCGCCTTTTCAGCAACGCCAGAAAGTCCGTGGTCGAAGGAGAGGACCCCGACCTGGATACGGTGGGCGTCTGCGAGGTCTGCGGATGGACTCGCGAGGGCGAACTCCCCGAACAGTGTCCCATCTGTAACGCCACAAGGGACCAGTTTTCCACCTTCTGATCCAGCTTGATAACGGTCCGTTCCACCGGAATATGAAGGGTCCGTGTGATTCTGCCGGGCTCAGTGCCGGGCAGGGCGTCTGGCCGCGCTCGGTCCGGTGAGGACACCGAGCCTACACGAAGAGGCTCCGCCTCAATGATATCGTGCGTGAACCGTGATTTCCGACCTCGCGGGGCGGTTCTGAGTTTCGAGAAGCTTTCGTGCCAACACCTGAGCAACCGGGGAATGCGGGCGAAAGACGCGAATATGCTCGTAGTGAACCGCTTCAGCGGTCCCCTGTCTGTGACTTCGCGATTCACGTCTGTTGAAGTTGCTTTTAGAATAATTGACCCTTGAGGTTTGTGAAATCTCCGGGTTAATTGATCTTTCTATTGGCGATAGGTGGAACTCATACGACAGGCCCTGTACAATACCCGCCCTGAACAACACGCATGCCTGCAAGGAAATAGACGGGGATTGTCATGAGTGATTTACTGTTCGAGATCGGCACCGAAGAAATTCCGGCCGGCTACATCGAGCCTGCTCTGGCGGATATGGAGGAATCTCTGCATCGGACCCTGACCGACAATCGTCTGGAACCGGCCAGCATCGGCACGGCCGGTACGCCCAGGCGTCTGGTGATGTGGGCCACTGGCCTGCCCGCAGAACAGCCGCCGGAACGGGAAGAGGTGGTTGGGCCTCCGGCCGACGTGGCCTTTGAGGAGGACGGCACACCGGGACAGGCGGCGCAGGGGTTCGCTCGCAGCCAGGGCATCCCGGTGGACGAATTGCAGGTGCGGGAAACGGACAAAGGACCGTATGCGGTGGCCGTGGTGGAGCATGAGGGCAAGAATTCCATGGAGGTTCTGCCTTCAATTCTGAAAGAATCGGCCCGGGCTGTCAGTTTTCCCAAATCCATGCGTTGGCCCGATCCCCGAAGTTCGGAGGGACCCGCTGAAAACACCGATATACCATTTGCGCGGCCGATCCGATGGATCACCGCACTGTTCGACTCGGACCCTATCCCCCTGGAACTGGCCGGCGTAAGCTCGGGGAAGACGACCTTCGGACATCCATTTCTGGCTCCGCGGAGACTGGAGCTGGGAAATGCCTCCTTCACGGAATACCGGGATATACTGGAACGCAATAGCGTCATCGTGGACGTGGATGAACGGAGAAAAATGGTGAGGGACCAGGTCAACGACCTGCTTTCAGCACACGGCTCGACCCATAAGCCGGACGGACTCGTGGACGAGGTGACGAACCTGGTGGAACATCCCCACGCAATAGAGGGAAGCTTCGAAGACAGGTTCCTTGAGGTCCCCGACCCCGTGCTGTGTGCCGCAATGATCTCCCATCAGCGATATTTCCCGGTCCGCAATGAGGGGGGAGAGCTGGAGAATCGGTTTGTCATCGTCTCAAACCGCACCGCCGAGCAGGCCGATACGGTGCGGAAGGGCAATGAAAGGGTGCTGCGGGCACGGCTTGACGACGCGCGTTTTTTCTGGGAGGAGGATCGGCGCAATTCCCTCGAAGAACTCGTGCCCCGGCTGGAAGGGGTGGTCTTCCTGGAAGGTCTCGGGAACTACCTGCACAGAACCCGCCGCCTTGAGGATCTGACCTCCCGTATCGCCAGACTGATCGGCGTTGATGGAACGGACCGTGAAGCGGCCTGCTGTGCCGCACGACTCTGTAAGGCAGACCTGCTGACGGAACTGGTGGGGGAGTTTCCCGATATGCAGGGCCAAATCGGCCGCCAGCTGGCGCTTGAGGAAGGCCTGGATGAGGCCGTGGCAAGCGCAATAGCCGAACATTATCGCCCGGAGAGAGCCGACGAGGATCCGCCGGCGACCATCCCCGGGACGTGCCTGGCTCTTGCCGACAAGATGGACCTGATTGTGTGCTGTTTCGCTCTGGGCTACGAACCAACCGGAAGCCAGGACCCCTATGGACTCCGCCGCAACGCGGTGGGGATTCTGATGACCCTCGAACAGCACCAACTGGATGGAAATCTGCGAAGGATGATCCGGGCGGCGGCTGAAACCCTGGAAAGCCAATCCGAAGAGCTGTCCGCGGAGAACCTCTCCGTCCCGGTTGATAAGGTGCTGGATTTCTTCCGGGACAGACTCTATCACGCAGCGGTGGATAGAGGACACCGGCATGATTGTGTGCGGGCCGTGATGGCCGCAGGATGGGACCGGGAGGTTGCCCGCGAAGCGGTGAATTACAACGTGCGCCTCTTCTGGAAAAGACTTGAGGCACTGCGGGAATGCGCCGATTCGGAGGTGTGGGATTCCCTCGTGGAGCTGGTTGATCGCACCCGCCGAATTCAGCACGATCTGGACAGGGACGTGAAACTCAATCCCGATCTGCTGGAACAGGAAGAGGAACATCTCGTGGCCCAGAAGCTGCAGCAGCACTCGGATGGCATCGAGGATCTGTTTGAGAAGGAACAATACGAGAAAGCGGCCCGCCTGTACTGCTCCACATTCGCCGAGGCGGTGCACGATTTCTTTGAGGAAGTGTTTGTCAATGTGGATGACCCCGAGGTGAGAGATAACCGCAAAGCACTGTGCAGGGGAGTGTATGAGTTGTTCGCGCACAGCTTCGCGGATCTGTATCTGGTGGAGGGGTAAACAATTGGGCGGATGAAACCCGGGAGTGTTGTGGTGGTGGATCGCACGAGCGGAGTTCCTCACCTCGGCGAGCCGATCCGCGTACACAAGCTCTATCCCCTGAGCTCCGCCTTCTGACATCTGATATTCGTCCTCTAACATGACTGACCGCACACTTCACAGGTTCACGCTGATGGAGCTGCTGGTGGTGATGGCCATAATTTCCGTTCTGACCGGTATGGTCATGCCGGTAATCGATGCCGCACGGGCCGGAGCGTTGGCCGCGGACTGCACGAATAATCTGCGCCAGATAGGGCTGGCCCACTCGCTGTACCTCAACCAAAGCGACGGGCGCGCCATTAACCCCCTCCAGCAGGGAGAGGTGGGGAACTGGATCAACTGGATGTTCGCCCGATCGGAGCTGAACTCCGAACGGTTCTACCAGTGCCCGGCGCTCCCCCGCGAATCAATGTTCGACCCCTGGGGCGGCGAGGGGGACTTCGAGAACGACATCCGGGCGGCGTATCTCATGAATGCCATCGAAGCCGGCGAGTGGGACGGTGGCTCCGTCCCCGCACCGGATAAAAGCCGGGGCTGGATCCGACGGCATCTTACTACCCCTCCTTATACTTATACCGCTCCCCTGCGTTACACACGCGCCGAAAACCCCGCCGACACCGTGTTCATAACTGAGATACATGGGAAATTTGATCGGCTGAACGCGGGAAACAGAGCTAACGCGGGCATGTATGTGGACCGCTTCTATCAGACCGACCACGGGGATCCGATCATCGCCGGGTCATACGCAAACCTCCGGAACGTGGGAGAACACCACGACGATGCCTTCAACGCCCTGATGGGCGACGGGCACGTGGAGGAAATCCACCGGACCGCCCCGCAACAGTGGGTGACATGGGAGGAATAACGACCGGGTCCGGGGCCAGCGGGCACAAGTTACGCCAATCGCGGCAATAATCAGTGTTGGTAGTGCGGGGCTTCAGCCCCGCCGTATTCGCATACAATGGAGCTGGCC
>JBKHGK010000006.1:0-16606 GCA_046539705.1 Candidatus Brocadiia bacterium
TCGTGGTCCGCCCCCTATCACCTTGATCCCCGGCAAAAAGCGGCATCTCCTTGGGAACCACCACCAGTCCGTCGGAGCTGACGGTGAAATGTCTTTTATCCTGTTTCCGGTCCATCCCGAGGGTAAACCCCTCCGGGACCCGATTATCTTTGTCCAGCACAGCTTTCGAGAGCCTGGCTTCCGACCCTACCCGGCAGCTGGACAGGATTATGGACTCCTCCACCCGGGCGCCGGGCCCCACGTAAACCCCGGGGCCGATCACCGAGCGACTGACCGTGGCTCCTTCAATCACGGCCCCGTTGCAGACAAGCGATTCGGTTACGGCGATGTCATTGGGTGCCCCCGAATCCGGGGCCATCAGCTGAGCCGGCGGCCACGCCGATACGTGGCTTCTGATCGGCCACTCGGGGTCCTGCAGGGCCAGTGGAGCGTCGGCACCGAGCAATTCCATGTGCGCTCGCCAGTACACATCCAGGGTCCCCACATCTCGCCAGTACCCGCTCCCGTTCCCCTCCATCCCTCCAAAAATGCGGGCAAAAACCCGATCTCCCGCCCGAATCATCGCCGGAATGACGTCTTTCCCAAAATCATGTGAGCTGTCCCGTTTGGAATCCTCCACAACCCTTTTTACCAGGATATCCGTATCAAAAACATACACCCCCATCGAACAGAGCGCGGCTTTCTTCTCGGCCGGCAGGGTGGCGGGGTCGTCCGGCTTCTCCTGCAGCGCCCGCACCCGCATATTCTTCTGCACATCCAGCACCCCGAACCGCGTCGCCTCCGGGCATGGGACCCGAACCGCCCCTATGGTCAGGTCGGCATCCGAATCCATATGCTGTTGGAGCAACCGCCCGTAATCCATTTTATAGACATGGTCCCCACTCAGAACCAGCACGTAATCCGGACGCTCGTGTTCCAGCGTATATATGTTTTGATAAATGGCGTCGGCCGTTCCCAGATACCAGTGCGAAGTAAGGCGCATCTGTGGGGGATTGACCTCGATATATTCGCCGAGCTGAGGGTTATACACGTTCCACCCGAGCCGGATGTGCCTGTTGAGTGAGTCGCTTTTGTACTGTGTGAGCACATGCACACGTCGCACACCGCTGTTCAGGCAATTACTCAGGGTAAAATCGATCAACCTGTAATTCCCGGCAAAAGGCACCGCCGGCTTTGCCCTGTCCCGGGTCAACGGATAAAGGCGTTCTCCCTGACCTCCGGCGAGTATAATGCTTACAGTTCGCCCCAGCGCCGCCATCGTTTCCGCCTCATGCCTGTCCTGCACATCCATTGATCGCATCAGCCCACACCTCCGGGTAGTTCATCCACATCTACGGTTCCTCCATCATCGCCGGAGTTCAGCACTCGATTCACGGCGTCCTTCAGTGGCGTGAGATCACCGGATTTAACCACATATTCCTCCGCGGCCCAGGACATAAAGTTCTCCCGGTAGTGGCCGTAGGCCGTGTAGATTATCACCGGTATTGAGCTGTTCCGTCCCAGCAGCCGGGACATGGCCTCCAGACCGTCCATTTTCTCCGGCAGGCTGATGTCCATGATGACCAGGTCCGGTCGTTCCTCCAGAGCCTTCTCCAGCCCGCTCTTGCCGTCGTGGGCCACCATTACCTCATGCCCCTCCTCCTCCAGTTCGCTCTGATACAGAGCACAGAGATTCTCGTTGTCCTCAACCACAAGTAAAGTTGCCATGGGCTCACCTCCGTTTACCGGATAGTCTCACGATACCGCCTACACCCCATATCGGGTCTTCTCAGGTTCACTGTCTTCACCGCCTTCCTGCGCGGGGGGGAATCTGATCAGGAACCTCGCGCCCTCGCCACGGCCCGTCTTCACATCAATCTCCCCATCATGTTTGCGTATAACCCTCCTTGCAATGGCCAGTCCCAGTCCGGTCCCGTCCTTTCTGGTGGTAAAGAAGGGGGCAAAAATCTTTTCCCGCGTTTCCTCATCCATTCCCGGTCCGTTATCCCTGATTTCGACGCAGGCTTTTCCCTTCTGGCAACTGGTTCTCACATCAATTCGGCGATCCTCCTGGTCCCCAAGTGCCTGTATTGCATTATGAACGATATTGGCAAGTGCGTCCCCAAATTTTTGCTGATCAACCTCAACACCGTTACAGTTTTCTCCAGGATTCATATTTATTGTAACATCTCCGTCTCTGCATGCCTGAGCGAATCTATCCAGCGTCTGCCTCACCACCTCATTCAGATCGGCCGGCTCCAGCTCGATCTCAATTGGCCGAGAGAACTCCAAAATCTCGTTGATTTCCCGTTCAAGGCGCTGTTCTTCCTGATAGATCGTGGCCGCATTTCTCTGTATTCTGTCATCCTCTCCCGCGGATCTTTCAATGGCACGAGCATATCCACCTATCAGTGCCAGCGGGGTACGCATCTGGTGGGCCAGCTGCGTGGCCATCCGCCCGACGCTCGCCAGGCGTTCGCTTTCCAGCAGCTTCGCCTGCGTCTTCTGCAACTTCTCCAGATTTTCATTCACTCGCCGATAGGCTCGGGCGTTGGCGATGGCCAGAGAGGCCTGCGTGGCAAACATCTGCAGTTCTTCCACGCTCTGGCTCTCAATTGGGCCACCGCGATACTTGTGTTCGGCCACCATCACCCCCAGCGGCTGATCACCTGTAATAAGAGGAACGGCCACGAACTGATCAAGATCAAGTTCCTGCCTCAATTCAGGAGCCACCGGCCAGTCGGAATCCGTGCCGCTCACTATTATGGGCGAGCGCCGTCTGAGCGCTTCCACCACCGCACAATCAGCCTCCCGGAGGTGGATTTTCACATCCCTCACTCGTTCGCTGAGCCGTCGGTCCTGCTCAGAAGGGGCGGATTCAAGCAATTCCTCCATCTCCGCCTCCTCCCCCCTCGTTTCATATCCCCTCTGTTGCACTTCACTTTTCCCCGGCGTTCCGGCGGCCCGACAACCGCTCAGAACGTCCCCATCATCATCGAGCAGAAACACAAACGCCCGATTGAACCCCAGCGCACGTCCTCCAGTAACGCACATCAGGGCCTGATGCAGCACCTTCTCCAGATCAAGGCTGCGCTGCAGAAATCGGCTCAGGTGATCCATATACCTCATCTGTTCGGTCCGCCGTCGCTGCTCCGTAATATCGGTGGTCACCACCAGATACTGGGCTTCTCCAACCTCCGCCCTGGTGGTTACGTGCAGATAACATTTCCATCCCCCGTCCTTCTCCCGTTTTTCCATGGTAAGACTTCGCACCTCGTCCGGGGTTTCGTTCGACATCATGGGGCAGTCCGAACAGTCGTCCCGACTACAACCGTATGTGTCGCGACAGATCTGCCCGTTTGCCTCATCCACTCCAAACCAGTCCTTCAGTTTATCGTTGGCCCATCTGAGACGCCTTTCCGCGTCAAAAAGCGCCAGCCCCGCTCCCATGGCGCCGACCACCCTGTTGAGTTTGTTCCGTTCCCGCCGTAACTCCTCCTCCTGCCGTTTTTTCTCCGTAATGTCCAGCATACACAGCGTGTATCCTTCCGCTGCCGGCGGGCCATTTTCAATCGGCACCAGCATCTGGCGGGTTATCCTGGGCGTTCCGTCCGCCGTCAGAATGACCTCTTCCCGTGAATGCTGCCCCTCTTCCCGCCCCCGATCCAGCAGATTGGCGGCTGTAGAGGGGTTGGCCGACAGATCGGCGGGGGTCATCCGGCCCACCACCTCCCCCGCGGAATAGCCGGTCAGGCGTTCACAGCTCCGGCTCCAGTGCGTAAAAACACCGTCCGGCCCCACACTGGCAATTCCCACCGCGGCGTTCTCCATGATGGCCCGCAGACGGCCGTGAAGCTCCTGAAGTTCCCGACGATCCCGTCTCCGCTCCTCCAGCATGTCCGCCCGTTCCATCGCAAGCGCTATCTGCGTGGATATGTAGGAGAGTCCCTCCCTCTCTCCGGTCCCAAATGCACTGTCACTATCGGAAACGCAACACATGGCCCCCAGAAGCGTCTCGCCCCTCTCGATGGGGACAACCAGCCGAGTGCAACGCTCCTCGCCCATCCCCGGGGCCGGTTCCGGGCCCATCGGCTTCCCCGTATCGATACACGATTCCACCGATGAGAACAGCTGACTCTGCCGCTGTCCGGGCCCCGCGTGACCGACCCTGTTGTATGCGCCATCCCGGCTGATTCTGTAGAGGCTGACAGCCACATAATTTCTATATTCCCGGATGGCCTCCGCCACGTTCTGCAACAATCCCTCCACCGTGGGGAGTTCCAGCAGAAGCTGTCCTATCCGGGCAATAACCCGGGCCTCGCTCATCTGCCGATCACGGGTGCGCAGATGGTCACGGAGACGTCTCCTCTGGCCCGCAAGCGCATCTTCCTGTACCCTCTGATATCGGCCGATCAGGGTCTCAATAATTTCCCCGATTGCCTCGATGATCGGCAGGCTCACCCGCGCTGCTCGCTCCGTGCCGCCATCTTCCCGCACGATCTCGAAGACGGTTCCTCTGAAACCTCTGAGCAGTTCAACCGCCACTGACACGGGGAGGCCGTTGTAAAGCCAGGCAGGCACATCCCCATCCTCATCATTCCCCGCGCTCTGCTGCAGACGACTCAGGATATGATTTACAACCCGGTCCGCCCGTTCCCGCAGCTCATCTTCGGAAAGTCCCGGCTCGATCCCCCTCTCCCTCATTGTGGAGGCTATTCCATCACACCAGACCGCCCGTATTCTTTCCCTGTTGCGTCTGAGAAACTCCACGGCGGCTCCTGATTCTGTAGGGTAGTCCCCGCAATTGGAACCGCCACGTGTCATACCGCCTGACTCCCACTATGGAAATAACAAACATGGCCTGCGGTCCGTCGCTCCAGCCGGGATCCGTCCGATCAGACCGGTTCTCAGCAATCTGTCAATACCGCTCGCCGACATTCCAGAGCGATAAGGGAACCTCCCAGTAATGGTCAGTCCGCCGGATTCTCGCCCAGCCTGTCCAGAGCCTCACCATATACTTCCTCGTACTCCACCGCGCTGCGTTTCCACGACCAGTCCTGGCGCATACCCCGTACCATCATGTTTTCCCACTCCTCGGGATCGTTTTTATACACTCTCACGGCCCGGTCCACCGCTTCCACCATATCGACAACGCTGGGGTTGCTGAACAGAAAACCAGTGGACTGCCGCTCCGTCCCTGCATCCTCGCGATAATCCACGATTGTATCGACCAGCCCCCCGGTGGCCGTTGCAATGGGCACAGTCCCGTACCGGAGGCTGTACAGCTGGTTCAACCCGCAGGGTTCGAATCGACTGGGCATCAGAAACATGTCCGCCCCGGCCTCTATCCTGTGGGCCATCGGCTCGTCGAATCCGAGATAAAGGCCCACATTCTCCGGATATTTCTCCGCCAGGTTGCTCAGCATATCATGATACCGGGGCTCCCCCGTGCCCAGAATGACGACCTGAAGTCCCCGGCGCAGGATTTCGCTCATACCCTCCGCCACGATATCTATCCCTTTCTGTTCCACCAGACGCCCGACCATCCCTATCAGGGGTGTATTTTCTTCTTCGGGCAGCTCAAATTCACTCTGCAGAGCCCGTTTGCACTCCGCCTTTCCCGAGAGATCATCGGGATCGTAGTTCCGCTCGATCCGTTCGTCATCGGAGGGATCCCAGACACGATAGTCGACCCCGTTCACTATGCCAAACAGGTCTCCGGAGCGTTCTCTGAACACTCCGTGCATCCCCATCCCGTACTCCTCGGTCTGGATTTCCCGCGCATACTGCTCGCTGACCGTCGTTACGACATCTCCCCCCACCAGGCCGGCTTTCAGGAGCGAGAGATTCCCGTAATATTCAAGCATCTTCCAGTTGAACAGCTCCCACGGCAGTCCGGTCAATTTCATGTCCCAGTGCCAGAAAAGCCCCTGATAGGCCAGGTTGTGCACGGTGAAAGCGCTGGCGGTCTCCGGGAACTGTTCCCGATAAACCCGATCCAGATAAACCGGCACAAGACCGGTCTGCCAGTCATGGGCATGAATAATGTCGGGTTTTTCCCCGAGGGTATTCAACAGCTCCAGGGCTCCGCGGCACAGAAAAATGAACCGCTCGCTGTTGTCCTGATAATCGCTCTCATCCTCCGGGCGGGTGTAGAGGCCCGGGCGATCATAATATTGATCCTTTTTCAGAAAATACACGTCCACCTCGCTGTGCGGAAGACGGCCCCGGCTGACCTCCGCCGCCTGGTCAAAATCGCCCAGTGGTACGTGAACTTCCGGCAGATCAACCTCTTCAAGTTCCAGCCCGCTCCGGTCGGCATTCCGGCGCACCATCCGGTACTCCGGGCTGATGATGCTCACCTCGTGCCCTTCCTCCGCAAGCGCAGCCGGTAACGAACCAATCACATCCCCCAGTCCACCCGTTTTGGAATACGGCACAACCTCTGAAGCCACAAACGTAATTTTCATCTTATCAACACCTCTTCTGGATCTGGATTAACACTTCGCGTACGCCCTTCTCTGCCCCTCACCGGCAGGGCCAGAGGACCATTTAGCGTGATCGGTGACCACCCGCCTGTTCCGGTACTCGTGGTCCCGACGCATATTCAAAGCTCCGAGGCCATCGCCATCTTCGGTTCCTTATCCCTTTCCAGATCGGCCTCCCGCAGGCTGCGCGCGGCTTCGGCCGGAATGACGGGATTTATGTAAAACCCGGTTCCCCATTCAAAACCCGCCACATGGGTCAGACGGGGAATGATTTCTATGTGCCAGTGATAGTGTTTCAACCGACCCACAGTAAACGGAGTGGTATGCAAAACATAATTATACGGTGGGTCCTCCAGCACCCGGTCCAGTCGGGCAATCGCCTCCTGAAGCACCTCGGCCAGTTCGCCCATCAATTCAACGGAAGTCTCCTCGTAATGGCACAGATGATCCCTGGGTATCAACGACATCTCAAAAGGAAACCGGGAAGCATACGGGGTAATGACCACGAAGTTGTCACTTTCCACCACGATCCGTTCGCCAGCCTCCAGCTCCCGTTCCGCAAGATCACAGAGAAGACACTTCCCGTGAAACTCATAGAACTCCTCACATCTGTCCACCTCCTCCCCCACCCGTTTTGGGACCACCGGAGTGCAGATCAGCTGCGAGTGACTGTGTTCCAGCGAAGCCCCGGCCTCTCTGCCTACGTTTTTGAAGACCAGCGCATACACCATCCTGCCGTCCTCTTTGAGCTCCTTCATGCGCGATCGGTAGGCATTCATCAGTTTCTCAACGGTATCAATCGGCAGCTCGCTCAGGCTCAACAGGTGACGGGGGCCCTCGATAAACACTTCGTGATGGCCGAGCCCGCTCATCGTATGATAAATGTCACCGCCGTTCTCCTCCTCCACAGCACCTTCCGCCCTGAGAGCCGGATACTTGTTGGGCACCACGCGGATCGTCCATCCCTCCTCGTCCTTCCTGCTCCCGTCCCTCCGCTCGGCCAGAACTTCAGCGGGGGTACTGTCCTCGTTTCCCTCGCAGAATGGGCAAAACCCCCCCTGCCGACGGGGACCGGGCCGAGAAAAATCCCCTGGCCGCGTGGATCTCTCCTCGGAGATAATCACCCAGCGTCCACCAACCGGATCCCTGCGCAACTGTGGCATCGTCCCAATCCTTCAATTCCTGACAAGTTATCCTGATATCACACACATACGAGCCTCAATCATGCTCTGCTGATTATAACCTGCACGGGCCATTTTACAAAATTACCGGCAGCCCAGCAGAAGCTGTCCCCGCGGGCTCTCTCATCGGCGGATAGAGATCAGGTTTCCGAACCCGCAGTCGCCCCCCGTCTTGGCTGCCCCAACCCTGTTGACAACATACGCCCCCCGGCGTATAATGCATGATGAATGCCGATTCATAACTTGAACGACCATTCACGGGAGAAGGATGTCCGAACTCACCAGAAAACAACGGGAAAGGCGCCGGCACCGGCGGGAAGTGCTGGAGGCCGCCGAAAAACTGTTCAGCCGCCAGGGTTACCATGAGACCACCGTGCAGGATATAGCCCGGGAGGCGGAGTTCGGCGTGGGGACTCTGTATAACATGTTCGACAATAAGGCAGCCATCTATTACGAGCTCGTACGTCTCAGAGCGGAGCAATACATGGAGTCCACGAGACAGGAACTGAGGGGTATGCAGGGGCCGGTCTCAAAACTGCGCCGGCTGTTACGTGCTAAATTCGAGTTTTTCGACTCGCACCGCCAGTTTTTCACAATATTCTCACGGGTGCTCCAGGAGAATCCGGGTGAAGGGGGGCTCGATCTAACCGATGAGGGGCGGAAACTGTACGAGGAATATACGGATCTGCTGACGGAGATCTTCCGCTCCGGCGTCGAATCGGACGATTTCGTGGATGTTGAGCCACGCCTGCTGACGCTTTCCTTCGAGGGGACCACCCGAACGGTTATATCCGATCACCTGTTGCGGTCGGGGTCCTCGTCCTTCATGAGCGTGATCGATGATGTCGAACGGATTCTGCTCGGGGGGTTGTTGAAGGATCCAGAAAGAGTAAATGGAGTCCGCCATGGAAATGAGTAAAGCAATCCCGAGGATACCAGCCCGAGACAGTTATATTCTGTTATATGCCCTTCTTGTGGTCTGTATGCTGCTTCCTGGCTGGGGATGTACATCGTCTCATTCACAGTATTACGAGGGATTGGAAGACCGCAGACGCCGGAGATACAGCAAATGGGAGGAGGCGGAGGAGGAACATGCCCCGAAGATGGAGGGGGAACTTTCCATCAGGGATGCCGTCAGGTTTGCACTCCGGCACAGCCCGAGTCTGCTGGCGGCTCTGCAGGTGCAGGAGGAAAGCCGCGGCAGGGTCATGGAATCGTACTCCGCCGCTCTGCCCGAAGCTGCGCTGAGCGGGGGGTATACCCGGCTGGACCAAATAGCGACGGTGGATATGGGTCCTGAATCCATCCCGGCCGGAGACCGGAATAACTATAATGTCGATCTGGATGTGACTCAGCCGCTTTATCGAGGGGGCAGCATTCCCGCCGCCATCCGTACAGCCCGATTGTTCAGCTACCACGGAGAAGAGGAAATACGGGAAGCGGTGCAGGAGACGGCTTTTGAGGTCATAAATGCCTACTACACTGCACTGCTGGAGAGCAGACTGGTGGAGGTGGAGGTTGCCGCGCGGAAATCGGCCCGCCAGCAGCTCCGCGCCGCCCGGGAGAGAAAAGGGGAGGGAATGGCCCGCCGTTACGATGTCCTGCGGGCGGAGGTGGAGGTCTCAAATATCGAGGCATCTCTTATTGATGCCCGGCGAAGAAAAGAGGAAGCCCACACGGAGCTGATGCGTGCTCTGGGCGCCTCACAGAAAAGTGAGGTCCAGCTCACCGGCGACCTCAGCAGAATAGAAAAGAAAGCCCCATCGCTGGAAGAGGCCGTCTCAGAGGCCTTTGAGAACCGCCCCGATCTCCGCCGTGCCACCATCAACGCCGATATGTCCGAGGAGGCTCTCACGGAAGTCACCGCCCGCTATCTGCCTCATTTCAGTGCCTATTATAATCACAACTGGGCCCGACCCGACCCCCACGATTCCACTCGAATAGACTGGGGGGATGAGTGGCAGGCGGGGATAAAGCTAGACTGGACTCTATTCGATGGTCTTGCCCGGGAAGGTAAATTGGTCCAGCGGCGCGCCGAACTGCGGCGGGCTCGCATACGTATCAGCGATGCCGAACAGCGGGCGATAAAGAACGTCAGGGATGCACTTCTTGAACTGGAAAGCGCCGACAAAATGGTTGAAACCCAGAATCTGAATCTGGAGCGGGCGCGCGAGGCCCAGAGACTGGTCGAGGAGGGTTACCGGGAGGGAATCGATGACGAGATCGAACTGCTTGATGCCCGTTCGGCGCTGACCGAGGCCAGGGGACTGTATTACGAGGCCCTGCACAGCCAGCGCACCGCCTGGCTGGCGCTCCGCCGGGCAACCGGCAAACTGGCGGACATAAGAGGAAACGTCAACGAACATTTGCCCGTTTCCGAACTGCGGGAGAAAAACAATGAACAATAAATCACTGACACGCCGTATCGTCAAAGGCATAGTCGCACTGCTGCTCGTTGCCTCGCTCGGCACAATTACCTACATCCGGGCCACCGAGGAACCAATGGGGACTACAAGCATCGAGGAGATCGAACACCGCGACGGAAAGGCCGTGGCCGCAACAGATGTGCAGCGCCGGGATTTTGCCAGCTATATCCGGGCGGACGGCACCGTGCGGGCCCCCGAACGATACGTGCTGCGGTCGAATATATCCGAAAAAGTCCAGCGGGTGCCCGTCGATGTGGGTGATGCCGTGGAACCTGGCGAGATACTGGTGCAGCTGCGCAAGGATGACATAAAGTCCGAAATAGAGGCCGCCTCAACGCGGTTCAAGGAGGCCCGGAAAAATTACGAAAGATATACAAACCTCCTCGAACGGGGCGTTGTCTCTGCAGATACGGTGGAGGCCCGCCGGACCGCCATGAAAGAAGCCCGTTCCGACCTTACGAGGGCGAATTCGCGCATGAAATTCACAACCATCAGGGCACCCGAAAAGTCAAACCTGAATTATAATGGCGATAATGTGATGGTCACGCACCGACATGTGGACCCGGGAGAGTTCAAAGGCAGCGGCGAGCCCCTCGTCACCCTGGCGGACATGTCACGCATGGAGATAAAGGCGACGGCACCCCAGCAGGCGATGAAATACCTCTCGCGGGGGGAGGAAATGAATTTCAGGCTCGAAGGAGAGGACGAGTGGCAGAGAGCTCCGATCCGCCGAATAAGTCCGGGAACCGAGGATCCGCACAGGTTTTTCCGGGTTTACGCAGCGACTGATAACGACGGGAACAGGGGGGAATGGCGGATCAGACCGGGAATGTACGCGGAAGTGCGCCTGCTCAAACGCGAAAGCCGCAACGCCGTTGCCGTGCCCGCATCGGCACTGTCAATAGCCGAAGATGGATGTTGCTCCATCTTCCGCCTCGCGCACAGATCGAACGGCGATACGGGAGATGGTTCCTCCGAATTCATCGTCCGCAAGATCGAGGTCGAAACCGGGATGAGGGATGAAGAGATGGTCGAAATCCTCTCTCCGGAGCTGCCGGAGGACTCCGCCGTTGTCGTCAATCCCCGCATGGACCTCCGCGACGGAGACAGGGTGGTGGTGGACTCAGCCGAATAGATTTCCGTGCCGTCAGAAACTCAAGTACTCGGGACAACGAGATGAACATCATCGATGCTCTTATACGACGTCGGGTCCTCACGAGCGTTCTCGTGTTGATCGCAGCCATCATGGGGGCACTGTCGTATTTCACCATGGGTGTCCGACGTTTTCCCGACGTGGATTTCCCCGTCGCTGTGGTCTCCACTGCCTATCCCGGGGCAGCCCCGGAAGAGATAGAATCAGAGATCACCACCGACATGGAGGATGCAGTCAGCACGGTGGCGGGGATAGATGAGATTGAATCATACTCACAACACGGGCTCTCCCTCACACTGATACAGTTCGACCTCGAGGAGGATATCGATATAAAAGCGATGGACCTGCGCGATGAGATCGATATCGTCCGAGAACAGTTGCCCGACGATGCCGAGGATCCGGTCGTTCAGAAGTTCGACCCCGGCCAGACGCCGGTGGTCACGCTTGCTCTGACGGGATCGGGGGATGTTGATGTTAATGAGCTTTTCAGACTGGCGGAAGAGGAACTGGAGGATCCCCTCTCCCAGGTTCCCGGCGTGGCGGAAGTTGAAACCTCGGGAGGTCAGACCCGTGAAATACACGTGCTTGTGGATCCGCTGAAAATGAGGGCATACGATATCTCACCGGGACAGGTGGGGACGGCACTGGCGGCCGCCAATGTCGAGATATCGGCCGGTGAAATAATCCAGCCGGAGATGGAATACACGGTGCGGACCAGAGGGAAATTCAACTCCGTGGAGGAAATTGGGGATATACCGGTCTCGCGGAATGACAACAGCACCGTGTATGTCAGAGACATTGCAGAAATCCAGGATACCTACGAGGACGAGGAGACCAGATCCCGCGCTAACGGACGGAACAGCGTCGTGTTGACCGTTCAGAAACAGACCGACGCCAATGATGTGGAGATATCCGATGGGGTACAGGAAAGACTTCCTGAGCTGCGTGAGCGCCTGGCCGGGGACATGGAACTGTTCATCACCGAGGATAATTCGGATTCCATCCGGGGAGCCCTTTCCAACGTCGGCAACAATATAGTGATCGGGATGGTCCTCACGGCGCTGGCGCTGTATTTTTTCTTCAGCTCCTGGCGCGGCACCATAATCGCGGGCGTTGTCATGCCATCGGCCCTCATCATAACCTTCGTGTTTCTCATGTACTCCGGGGTGAGCGTCAATATCCTCACACTCACTGCACTGGCACTGTCGGTCGGAATAATTGTTAACAACTCAATACTTATCCTGGAAAATGCCCATCGGCTGGTGGAAGAGGGGCTGGAACCGGTGGAGGCCGCGGTAATAGGAACCAGAGACATAGGGCTGGCCATACTCAGCTCCACCGCCACCAATCTGGTGGTCTTCCTGCCCATCGCTTTCATGGGCGAGATCATCGGCCGATTTTTCCGCGAGTTCGGCCTGACCATCGTGTTCGTAACCGTGGTATCTCTGCTGGTCTCGTTCAGCCTTACTCCCATGATGTGCGGCCTGCTGCTGAAACACACCGAACACGAGGATGGGAACTGGATGATTCGGCTCTTCCACGGTCCCGCCAGGGCCTGGCAGTGGGGCGTGGAATGGGTCAAAGCCAACTATCTCGGGGTACTGAAATGGTGTCTGAAGTGGCGGAAGACCACGCTTTTGCTGACAGTTGTCCTGGTGGCACTGGCCGGACTGGGGATGTTCACTGTGGTGGGGGCGGAGTTCTTCCCCCGCTCGGACGAGGGGTCGATGCGTATAACCATGGAAACCTCGATGGGCAGCTCCCTGGGGTGGACCGCCGAAAGAGTTAAGGCCGTCGAGCGCGTTATCGAAGAGCATGTACCCGATGAATATCTTCAGAACTATTATTCGCGAGTCGGGAAGGTCTCGGGATTTGTGGGAGGGGTTTCAACCGGAAAACATCTTGGGGAGATATCCGTGTCCCTCACCGACGCCATGGACAGGCCGGAATCAGTCTACGAAATTATGAACGACCTCCGACCACATCTGGCCCGTGTGCACTCCACCCAGATCACCACCAGCGCCGAGTCAGGGGCCGGTCCGGGAGGGGCCCCGCTGGAAATTGACATATATGGCACCAATATGGAAGAGCTGCAGGAACTGGCAGGTGAGGTGCTCCAGATAGTGGCCGCCACTCCGGGAACTACCGATGTTGATCAGTCCTACCGCACCGGCCGGCCGGATATCGGCTTCAGACCCGACCATGCTGCTCTCCGGCGTCATCAGCTCGACGCAGAGGAGGTCGGCCGCACGCTGCGGACATACGTCGAAGGAGACACCCCAACTGAGCTCTTCGATGAAGACGAGGAATACGATATCCGGGTCCGGCTGCCGGAGGCAGAACGCCGATGGGGCAAATCGGTCGGCGAGATGTTTATCCGCTCTCCCCGAACGAATGAGCTGATTCCCATCTCCGAGCTCGGCACCACCCAGTACACCTCCAGCCCGGTTTCCATTATGCGAAAGGACAGGGAAAGATTAATCACCATAAGCTCGGAACTGACCGGAGAACGCAGTCTCGGTGAGGTGCGGGATGATATAGATCGCAAACTCGATGAAAAGGTCGATCCACCGGAAAACGTCCGGGTCAACTTCGGGGGCGAGGTGGATATGATGAGCAAGAATTTCCGCGAACTCTTCCAGGCCATGGCCACGGCCTCGGTACTCACCTTCCTCTGCACCGCCGGTATGATCGAATCGTTTTTCCTCGCCATCGTTATCATACTGACCATCCCGGTCTCGTTTATAGGTGTGACGCTCGCACTGGTTCTGGGCGGCGTCGCACTGAACGTCTTCTCCCTCATGGCCATGATTATGCTCGTGGGGATGGTGGTCAACAACGCCATAATCGTGCTCGACTATGCCACACGGGAGGACCAGATGGACATGCCTCCCTGGAAACGAGTCTACGCCGCATGCTCCCTGAGGTTCAGAGTTATCGTGATGGCCAACCTTACAACCATAGCAGCAATGATCCCCCTGTCCCTGGGTCTGGGCTTCGCCGGTGAGATCTTCCGCCCCCTCGCCCTGGTCCAGATCGGAGGTATTGCAGCAGCGGGCAGTCTTGCGCTGGTCGTCATACCCGTCATATATACCAGCTGGCGCAACTTCATCGAAGGGGAAACGGCTGAGTGAACCAGAATCAGGAGGCTGGCAGCGCAGGGCTCGCATGGGAACGCAACCGCGTTTATTTCACGAGCCGTCAGTGCGACAGATGTGAGAACAGCCAGGGTTGCTCGTTGGGCCGTACGGCGAACCGCAACTGCAGGTTGTTCTTGCAGATGGCGTGCTGACGGCTCGATCGTAGACCAAACCGGTGTTTTTAGAATTGGTGAAAACAGCCTGCAATCAGAAATCCATCTCATATGTTCCCATTATATGTTATTCAAGTTGCTTTTAGAATAATTCCCGCCCGAGGTTTGTGAAATTTCCGGGATACGCCAGGACCCCGCGATTCATCCCTCTCGGCTCCGCCCGCCTGCCTCTGACGCTGGAAGGTCGGCGCCGTTACGATTATTATGGTATGGAACATGAAAGATACACAATTCACCAGCATCCGGGCGGTGATCTTCGATATGGACGGCACCCTCGTACGATCCGATCTGGATTTTGACCTTATCCGGAGGGAGGCCAGCGTCCCGGAGGATATCCCGATGCTTGAATACCTGGCATCGGCAAAGGACAGGGAAAAGCGAAAGGCGCGCGAGGTCCTTCTCAGACACGAGAACCGCGCCGCCAGAAAGGCCTCCCTGCTGCCCGGCACCCGGCACGTCCTCAATCAACTGCGGAACCACGCAATACCGCTCGGCCTGCTCACACGCAACTCGCGACGTTCGGTGGATCTTGTCCTGGAGAAATTCGGGCTCAAACTCGACATGACGGTAAGCCGGGACGACGCCACGCCAAAACCCTCCCCCGAACCGGTCCGGATTATGGCCGACAACTTTGGCACCACACCGGAGCAAACCCTTGTAGTGGGCGATTACCTGTTCGATATCCAGGCCGCCCGCCGGGCCGGCGCCAGGAGTGCTATCGTTAAAACCGAACGCAACCAGGAATTCCGGCATCTGGCCGATACCACTCTGGATACACTGAACGAGGTGCTGAACCTGATCGGAATACAGACATAGCCCGCATATTTCACAGTACCCAAACGCTGATTATTCTCAAAGCACAACAAGAAAGGCTGCATACCATGAAACGTCCCGCAATAATGATGCTGCTGGCTCTCTTGTCCGTTGCTTGTGCCTCCCCTCTTACAGGAGCGGAGGAGAAGAAATTCGATGAACTACCGGCCGAGCTGCGGATGGTCCTTGACAAGCTCGATGAGGCAAACGAGGACCTTGAAGGTATAACCGCAGATGTGCTCTACACGCGTGAGATCCCTCTACTGGATGAAACTGAAGAGAGCGATGGCAGCTTGAAGTATATGAAACCTGGCTGGATTCACATGAACCTCGGGGAGCCCCGCGAGGAGGAAATATGCTCCAACGGAAATAAATGGTGGTTGATCGCTCACAGGGATCAACAGGTGGAGATCTACGAGGCGGCCGACCGGGAGGACGAAGTGGCCGAAGCCTCTTTTTTGACCTTCGGTTTCGGCCGGAGTTCCCGCGAACTGATCGAGGATTACACGGTTGAGCTGGAGGATAGCGATGAGGTCAAGGACGATAATGGGGAAACATACCGGCGATGGAAGGTGAAGTTCGAGCCGCGCAACGAGGAACGTGAAGCAAGGTTTGCCACAATTCAGGTGATCCTGTCCGACCGCCGCTGGCTCCCGGAAAAAATCGTGCTGCATGAAAGCGAAGGAGAAATAATCCACGGGTTCGAACTCACTGGTGTCGACCTGAACCCGGGACTTGCGGAGGAGGATTTTGACGTCTCCATACCCGACGGATATTCCGTAATTCGACCCCAGTAAGATTCTCCGATGAACATCCAGCATTACCACAGCCCGATCGGGGGCCTCCGTCTGAAGATGCGCCGCAGGAGGTTGCTCAAGGTGGAGCTCCGGGATATTCTGCCCGAACGGGAGGTTGCCGGAACCGCGTGCCACCATCTTCTCACCCGCCACCTGGAAACCTATTTCGGCGGGCGCCCGATGCCATCGGTATGGGAACAGCTGGAGCTCGGTTCACTGAATGAGTTCACCAGGACGGTGTTGTTCCAGTTGAATCGGATAGAGTTCAATCACACGGTGAGCTACGGAGAACTTGCCGAAAGGGCCGGTTACCCGGGAGCAGCGCGCGCGGCGGGAAACGCCCTGAATACGAACCCCTTCCCCATCTTCCTGCCGTGTCATCGCGTGATAAGAGCGGATGGCACACCGGGCGGTTTCGGATGGGGAGAGGATATTAAAATCTGGCTGCTGTCGCAT
>JBKHGK010000007.1:0-15670 GCA_046539705.1 Candidatus Brocadiia bacterium
CCCGCGGCTCTGGAAGCCAACCAGAAACACGACGCCCTGATCGAAGCCGTGGATATCGTCCCCACTATCCTCGATTACTGCGGACAGCAGGTGCCTCCGATCATGCAGGGACGTTCATTCCGTCCACTGCTGGAGGGCAAGGGCTACACCAAACGTTCATCGGCGTTCATGGAACAGAAATTTCCATTTGGTTCCTCATGGAAGATGATCCGCACGGAACGGTATAAATACTGCACCAATCGAGACGGTAAAGAACTGTTATATGACCTGAACGAGGACCCGAACGAACTCAGAGATGTAGGGGACCGGGCGAATTATGCGGACGCCCTTCACGCCTGCCGCCGGGAGTTGCTGAGCCGATGGTTCGACGTCCAACAGGAATACCCCCTGCGCAGCGCCCCGTATTGAATGAATGGCCGCTCATTCAGAGACCGATTCCCGACCACCCTCCGGGCGTTTGTAATAGAGCTTGCTGAAACGCAGATCCACATACTCCAGTCCCTCAAGCCCCGGATGGTCGGCCAGCATATCCCCGAGCATGGACAGCTTCTCTTGATCCTCGGGCGCATTGCCGGGACGATCAAGTCCTGCGATCTCCTCGTAGGCATCGGTCGTGCCCCACCTTATCTCCGGGCCTTCATCTGTGAAGAGCACAACTTCAGCCTCATTACTTCCCCTTCCCACCCGCGTGACGTCGATCCGGGTGACAGGTAATGTGCGGAAAACGCCTTTGTGCAGAAGATACTCCGTCAGCCGCGCTCCCACCGGCAAGCTGGCGTCGTCCCACTGTCTACCCCTCGGAGGAGCGTTTGACAGGTTGCTGTTCTTAATGCCCGGCAGATCAACCTCCTTCCATGTGGTCGGTTCCCGATAGAATTCCACCGGCAGCCAGTAGCCATCCCGATCGATCATGTGGTAATGTTCCTCCGTTTCCACCTTTGCCGCCGGCCGGCGAAAAGTCAGTCTGCACCTCAGCTGATTCGGCAGCACGCGAGTGATCTCCTTCACCCGGGTGACCCAGGGGGATGCCCGCAGCTCATGAGCCACCCTATCACACAGGTCGGAATCGAAAATGGTGGCGTCCTCAAGAACCACGCTCAGTTCCTCCCGCAACTCCTGCATCATCGCTTCCCGACGAACACAGTCGGGTTTTTCGGTCAGATACACCCCCTCCTGTTCCACGGAGAACTCCCCACTTTGCCGCAGAACCAACCAGCCATATCGCGCCCCAGCCACCACGCCGGCAAGCAGCAGCAGACATGCCGTCACCTGTGCCACGGGCCACCACGGCACGGCGGCAATTGCACGTTTCAGCCAACCATCATCTGTGTCTTTTTTAGCCATACCCCTCCTCAGGCGCTCTGCCGTTCGGCGGGTGCAGACCCGGCTATACCGTCCCGGAGAGCCATCCCGCACAGACGATCACAGAGCTCGTGGAAATCTATCCCGGCATAATCGGCCGCCATGGGCAGCAGACTCCGGGGGGTGAACCCGGGGATGGTGTTGACTTCCAGCACATACAGTTGACCATCGTATCCGTGCATCATGTCCACGCGGGCCAGATGGCGGCAGCCCAGGGCATTGTACGCCCGCATGGCCGCCTCCTGCATCCGCCTGTAAACCGTCTCCAGCACCGCGACCGGGATGATATATTCCGTATCGTCCGCGGAATACTTGGCCTCGAAATCGAAAAATTCCCTCTCACTCCGGACCTCCACCACCGGCAGAGGGCGGCCATCCAGGACGCCAACGGTGAACTCCCGGCCGTGGATACATTTCTCCAGCATAACGTTGTCCGGTTCCTCATAAAAATCTCCCTCCACGGGGCCGCTGTCCCGGGCGGCCGCGATCGCCTCCGGCAGATCCTCGCCATTATCAACCACGTTGATACCCAGACTGCTGCCCCCGACCGCCGGTTTGCAGACCAGGGGATATCCCAGCCCGTCGGCCAGGCGCCTGGCCTCCGGGGCCTCCGTTTCAGGGCTTATCACGGCGTAGTCCGCCGTGGGAACGGAGTGACGGGTAAAGAGCCTTTTTGACGCCACTTTATCCATACCGGCGCGACTGGCAATGGGGCCGCTGCCCGTATAGGGTATACCGCGTCGATCAAGCATCTGCTGCACCTGTCCATCCTCTCCGAACTCTCCGTGCAGGGCCACGAAAGCCACGCCGGGGTTCACCTTCTCCACCGCCTCGATCTCCCGGTCGGTTATATCGACCGGTTCAACCTCGTAACCGGTTTGCTGAAGGGCCGTGGCGATTGCTTTGCCCGACTTGAAGGATATCTCCCGCTCATTGCTCACTCCTCCCATGAGCACGGCAACTTTTGTGTTGTTACTTATCGATGTCATTGTCTCTTCCTCTCCTTCTGTAATGGGATCGCGATATTCCTCTCCCGCCTACAGACCACAGGCGAGAGAACGGGCAGCCGATCGTTACCGCCCGTGCTGCGTTTCACTTCTCTCACTCCCTGTTCGGCACGTCCTACGCGGCACTCGCATCATCGTTCCAGTGCTCCAGTTCAAGCTCCAGCTCAATCCCGAACTCCGCTTTGACCCGGGCACGCATCGTCTCAATCAGTTCAAGAACCTCTCCTGCCCTCGCGCCGGCCGCGTTGCAGATGAAGTTCGCATGATTGTCCGACACTTTTGCGCCTCCAACGCGGGTCCCCTTCATACCACACCGATCCAGCAATCTGCCCGCCGACGCATCCTCCGGATTCTGGAAGACGCAGCCGGCGTTGGGAGCGGCGGTGGGCTGTCGGGCCCTCTTTTTGCTCAGGTTACGGCCAATACGATCTTTGACGAGCTGCGATTCACATCTGTTCAACTGCAGTTCCACCTCGGTAATGATCCCGCCGGGTACATCAGCGCGCCGGTACCCGAACTCCAGATCCCCACGATCCGCCACCTGCCGGTCACCGCATTCATCCACATACCACAGGCGCACCACTTTATCCCCGATCGACTCGTCCCATGCCCCTGCGTTCCCCGCGACGGCACCACCGGTGGTGCCGGGTATGCCGGCCATGAACTCCAGCCCACCCAGTCCGAGCCGTTCACACTCGCGGAGAAGCGCCCCGTTCCGAACCCCGGCCCCCACTGTGAGGTGATTATCCGTGCGGTCTATCCAGTCGAATGCGGGGGCACAGATATGAATGACGGCAAAGTCGAGCTCCCCATCATCAACAAGGATGTTCGACCCGCCCCCCAACACTCTGACGGGAAGCTCCGCCCGGCGGCACTGTTCAAGAACAGAGCCAAGCTGCTCGTAATTTGCAGGGCGCGCGTAGAAGGAGGGTCTGCCACCAATTCTGAAGGTGGTGAGGTCCCTCAGAGTGATCTTTTGCTCTGTATCCGCCGCTCGGATTTGCATTTCCTCCGATTGTTCCCTAACTCGAACTGTCCTCTGCCTGACCTCTCCGTCCGGCGGCTGCCCGAACCGGGAGGCAGAAGCAATCACCGACCGATGTCAATCCCTCCTGACGCGTCATCGAACCCGCTGCCAGGGCAAGTTCCACTTCATTTCCTCTGCATTGTTTCTCAATGTCTCCTCTATCACGCCGCCACCTGGTTCTCACCCTTCTGCTCGATCCGCGGCACTATATTGCGGGCGACCTGCCATATGTTGCCGGCCCCCATTACCAGAACGATGTCGTCGAACAGCACCTCCCCGACAATGAGGTCTTCTATGTCATGAAAATCCGGCACGTGATGTGCATTGATGCCTTCACTGTTCATCGCCTGCACCAGGTCGGCTGAGCTGACCGAACTGCGATCCTTTGCGCTGTCCCTGGCGGCATAGATATCGGCCACAAACACCTCCCAGGCGCCGTCGAACGCCTCCGCCAGTTCCGGCAGCATTCTGCGGGTACGGGAGTACTGATGCGGCTGGAAGATACAGAACAGCCGGCGATTGGGAAAACGCTGCCGCGTAGCGCTGATACTGGCTTTGATCTCCTTCGGATGGTGCGCGTAGTCACTGAGCACGGCCACGTCCCAGGGCTCACCCAGAAGCTGCAGACGCCGCGCGGCTCCCTCAAAGGACGCCAGGTGCTCGCGGATCTCCTCCAGGCTCAGGCCCGCGCGATGACAGGCCGCGATGCAGGCGAGTGCGTTATACACGTTATGTGTTCCGTAAAGCTGGATGGAGAACCTGCCCTTTTCCTCGCCGTCATAAATCAGATCAAAATTGGAATGCACTTTCGCCCGCCAGAGACGCTGGGCTCTGTATGTGGCCTGCTCATCTTTTATCCCGTAAGTGATCAGCGGACACCTTGCCGCCCTGCGCACCTTCTGACTGTTATCATCATCGGCGTTCAGTATCAGCCGTCCATCGGGATCCACCTGCCGGGCAAAATCGGAGAAAGCCTTGCGTATGTCGTTCATATCCCGGAAATAATCCGTATGTTCGAGGTCGATATTCGTAACCACGCCCATGTGGGGAGCCATGTAAAGAAATGAGCGCTTGTATTCACAGGCCTCCGCCACCAGATAATCGCCTCGACCACAGTGTGACCCACCTTCAAGCTGAGGAACGTCCGCACCGATCAGATACGAGGGGTCTCTGCCGGCCTTCTGCATGACGTAGGCAATCATGGCGCTTGTGGTGCTTTTGCCGTGCGAACCGGTCACGGCGATCCCCGGCTGCAAATCCATCAGTTCCCCGAGCAGCTCCGGATACTTCACCACTTCAATCCCCATATCACGCGCCTTCAGCAGCTCGGGATTATCATCGCGGATTGCCTGGCTTATCACGACCCTGTTGGTGGCGGAATCGAAATGCCCTTCGCTCTGATCCAGCTCCACATTAATTCCCCGGCTGGTAAGGTCCTTCAGGGCAGGCGATTCCTGAACGTCCGAGCCCGTTATGTGGACCCCACGTTCGGAGGCATATCGAGCCAGTGCGCGCATCCCGGTGCCCAGGATACCCACGAAATGCCAGTGTTGATTATCAAACGTGCCGTCCGGTTCTCTGTTCTGTCTCATATTTTTCCTCTTTCCTCTCAAGCTGCCATGGATAAACTGTTAACAATTGAATCCGCTCCCTCGCCGGTATCGGGCCCGGACCCGGGGTCTCCCCCGGATTTCAGGCGGGCCATTGCCAGTATGTGTCGGGCGACCTTTCTGGCGGCATCCGGGCGACCGATACGATGGGCCTCCTCGCCCATCTGACGGAGCCAGTCCGGGCGATCACCCAGTTCCACTATCAACCGCGCCAGCCGGCCGGGCGTGAGCTCGTCCTGACTCAGACATTTCGCCGCCCCCTCCCGCTCCAGGACCGCTGCGTTGGCCTTTTGATGATCGTCACGGGCATGGGGCAAGGGAACCAGGAGCGACGGCAGTCCCACGGCCGTGAGTTCCGCCAGACTTGAACCACCGGCCCGGCAGAACGCGACGTCGGACGCCGCATAAACCCGCCCCATTGCCGGAGTAAGGGCCAGAGGACGATAGATCAGACCGGAGGGAACGCGGATCCTCCGGGCCTCCTCAAGATGATTCGGCCCCGTAATGTGAAGGATCTGCAGATTGGACTTTTCGGCCGGCGGACGCTCTCGCAGAACCGTCAGGGCCCGCCGCAGCATTCTGTTGAGTGGCAGTGCTCCCTGGGATCCTCCCATCACAAGCACCGTCAATCTGTCCGTGTCCAGTCCGAACTCCCGAAGCGCCGCTGCACGATCGGCATCCAGCACACGTTCCCGCACGGGATTGCCGGTCACCAGGCAGCGACGGGCCCGCATGTGCCGGGCGGCCTCCGCCCACTGCAGCTGAACTGCGTCGACCAGCGGGGCAAGCAGGCGTGTGACGCGCCCCGGGATGGCGTTCGACTCAAAGACCATGGTGCGGCACCCCATCCCCCTGGCCGTGAGGGTGGGGCAGATACAGCTGTAACCGCCCAGCCCAACCACCATATCCGGCCCGAAATCGCGGACGATGTCGAACGTGCGCCCGGCGGCCGCCGGAGCCGTCAGACAGAACCTCAGCTTCTGAACCACCCCCTTCCACCTGGCGGCCGGCACAGGGACGGAGCGAAAGCCTTCCAGCTCCTCCGCACAGATCCGCTCGGCGTCGCGACCGGTGGTCAGGAAAAGGCACTCCGCCCCGGAATCCGTGCGCTGCAGAGCTCTGGCCACCGCCGCTCCGGGCATGAGGTGTCCGCCCGTGCCACCACCGGCAAACAGAATGTGAGGTGATTCATTCATGTTATTCCCTCCCGAATCAGTTGTTACCGTTTCCACGAAATCGTCGCTCCAGACCATCCCGAGCCCGTTCAATAACCGCATAAAAAGCTCTCTCATAACCTGGCATCCGGCTATCATCGCCCCTGAGGTTCACCTCCTGCGGATTTTCCACCGATCGAGCAATATTCACCAGGATGCCGGCCGCCCACAGGCTGAAGAAAAGGCTCGACCCTCCTGCGCTCAAAAAGGGGAGACTGAGCCCCTTGGTGGGAACCGAGCCGCTCACGACGGCAATGTGCACCGCGGCCTGGAGCCCAAGCAGCAGCGCAATACCCGTGCCCGCCAGACAACCGAAAGGAGTCCGCGCGCTCCGTGCCACGCCAACTCCCTCCCACACCAGCCACAGAAAAGCAAGTATCACGACAGCGGAACCAATAAAACCAAGCTGCTGTCCCAGAGCACTGAAAATGAAATCATTCCGGGCAGCAGGCAGAAATCCCATACCTCCCGTGCCAAGCCCTTCTCCGGTGAGGCCACCGGACCCCAGCGCAATCAGTGACTGCACGAGCTGATAACCGGCCCCCCGCGGGGCGGCCCACGGATCAAGAAATGCCGTCACCCGCCGCATCCGGTACGGAACGTTGAACACCAGAGCATGCATCAGGGGCACCGAACCGATCCCGAGCAGCACAACCCAGATAATTCGAGTCCCGGCCACCAGAAGCACTGCCATGCTCACACATCCGATCAGCACACTGGTCCCGAAATCCGGCTCCACAAGCACAAGAGCACAGACCACTGCAACGGCAATCATCGGAGCAAAAAACCCGGTCGTGAACCGGCTCATCCCTCCCCTGTGGCGCTGCCGCGCGCAGTGGGCGGCAAGCCAGATCAAAAGCGCAAATTTGGCAAATTCCGAGGGCTGAAGTCCCATATTGCCCACCCGTATCCAGCGTCGCGCACCGTGCGCGCTGGCCCCCAGAGAAGGGACAAATACGGCAAGAAGGAGGCCGACCGCGACGGCGAGCAGCAACAGGCTGTGCCGTTTCCACACCTCGTGATTGATTATGGCACCGGCACCGAAGGCAAACCCTCCGGCCGCCAGCCAGCCTATACGGCGCAACAGCACCACTCTCAGTGTGTTGCTGCCGGTGACTCCGGCCTCCGCGCTGGTCACCATCACCAACCCAAGACCCAGCAGCGCCCCCACGAGCATGCCGATACGGTAACTGGCGCGGGTGAAGGGATTCTCTATTCCTCCACCCTCAATACTCTCGCTGGGAGCCGTTATCTCTGCCATGATTCCTCAGATAAAAACTATGGCGAGCCCCGCAAAGGCGAAGCCCACGGCGCAGAAACGAAACACTATATGACTCTCCGGGAGATCACGTTTCTCCCAGATGTGATGCAGCGGCGCTATGGGCAGAATGCGCCGACCGGTCAGCCTGAACCACAGAACCTGCAGAACCGACGAACCGAATTCCGCCAGCATGACCAGCGCGATGAGCGGAAGAGCCACCTCCAGCCCGGCCATCAGTGCCACCAGACCTATGGCCCCTCCCACCGCCAGCGAACCGGTGTCACCCATGAACACCTCCGCCGGATGCCAGTTGTACCACAGAAAGCCCACGACCGACCCTGTCAGTGCGGCGGTAAAGACCACAAGCCCGCCGTTTCTGGACGCCTCGGCGGCTCCGCTCCTGCTCAGAAGCATCAGAAGGGGCAACAGTGCGGCTATCACGAGTCCTCCGGCCAGACCGTCCAGCCCATCGGTCACGTTCACGGCGTTACTCATGATCGCCACCACCAGCACGGCCAGAATGCCAAAACAGCCCACGGCCACCGCAGCCGGCATCCAGGCCAGTATCGCCTCCCAGCGGAGCCAGGCCGCGTCTCCACTGCGTATGATGTAGGCCGTGGCGGCCGTCCCCACACAACCCTGGAACAGGAGTTTGTATCGGACCTTCATACCGCGCTTCCCGCCGCATATCTTCATAACATCATCCACCGCCCCCAGCACGGCCAGCGCCGCGAAACAGATCACGCACAGCCAGAGGCGGGGACTGGAAAGATCGCCCCACAGAAAACAGCCAGCACCGAGCCCCACCGCAATAATCAGCCCGCCCATCGTGGGAGTGCCGGATTTCGCCCCTATCCTCGATGTCAGCTTTTCGTCCTCGATCGGGGTCTTATCGGTTTTTTCCACGATTCCACGGGATCCCAGAAGCTTTATGATCTTCCGCCCGAACAGCACACATACGACCGCGGCACTGATCATCGCTCCGACCGCCCGCGCCACTGGCGGGTCCATGACACCGAAGTTGAACAACCAGTTCAGCATATCAGGCGGCCTCCCCCTGTCTGCGTTCCTCCGCACGCTCAGCTATCGCCCGGGGGATCTGCTCCAGCTCCGTCTTCCGCGATCCTTTCAGCAACACCGCGTCTCCCGGGCACGCAAGTTCCCACACGAATGTCCATGCTTCTTCCGCCGAGGGCAGCCGCAGCGCCCGCTGATGGTCCCCGGCGCTCTCATGCCAGCCCTGAACCATGCATTCGGCAAACTTCCCCACCGCCACCAGCAGATCGATCCCTGCGGAGGCAAGGTAGTTCCCGATCTCCCGGTGCATCTCGCAGGCCGCATCACCGAGCTCCAGCATGTCTCCACTAACAACTATCCTCCGGCCCGCAACTTCCTCCTTCTGGAAGGTCTCCGCGGCCGCACGCATGGCAGGAGGATTGGAGTTGTAACAATCCAGCACATAGGTGGTGCCCGCTATCTTGCGCCGTTCGAACCGCATATCGGGTAGCTCAACCCCGGCAAGCCCCTCGGCAATATCCAGCTCCGACGCACCGGCCCAGCGCGCCATGGCCATGGCGGACATGGCGTTCATAACGTTGTGCCGGCCGGGAACCGGCAGGTGGTAGGTGCGCCCATCAACCCTGAATTCATTGGAAGCGCTGTCGCGCGGAATACGGGAGCGCAGATCGGCGCTCTCGCCGAACCCGAAGGTGCAGACCTGACCGTCGTATCGTTCAGCAAGACTCCGGCAGTAGTCATCATCCTCGTTCAGCACCAGCAGACCGTCGGGGGATATGTGTGGTATGAGCTCCGCCTTGGCCTCCCGCACCCCCTCCCGATCGCCCAGACCTTCGAGGTGACATTCACCGATGCAGGTAATACAGCCCGCATGAGGCCGGCTGAGCTCGGCCAGTTCATCAATCTCTCCGGGGTGGTTCGTGCCAAGCTCAAGCACCACAAAATCATCCTCAACCCGGGCCTGCAGCAGCGTCAGAGAGACGCCTATACGGTTATTGAAACTGCGGGGCGCCCCGCAGCACGCACCGGTGCGGCGCAGAATAGCACTCAGCATTGTCTTGACCGTCGACTTCCCGCAGCTCCCGGTAATCGCCAGGACCCGACCGCAGAGCCGCCCTCTATGCCATCCGGCCAGATCCATCAGAGCCCGGGTCGTGTCCGCCACCTCCACCGCTTCAACCCCGGGCGGAAGCTCGGAGGGCACCCGGCCGTTCTCCACCACCAGCACGCTTGCCCCCTTGCTGATGGCCTCTGGCAGGAAATCGTGTCCGTCGTGATTCTCCCCGATCAGAGCCACAAACCCCTGCCCGTCCCGGAGTTCTCTCGTATCGGTACATATGCCAGCAACGCTCAATCCCCCCATCCCGGAATGCATCCGACCACCGCAGGCGGAGGCAATCTGATCGGCTGTGAACTGCGGCAGACAACGATTCATTGTTTCGGGCTCCTTGCAGAAGTTGTTCTCTATCCGATTCTCAGGCGCTTCGTTTCTGTTCGCCGGCGGCTCGGTCCATCATCTCACGGATGACCACACGGTCATCAAAGGGGATCTTTCTCTCACCGAGCTGCTGGAACTGCTCGCAGCCACGCCCACAGACCGCAACGACGTCCTCGGGGGAATCCGAGGCACGAAGCGCATACTCGATTGCGCGCCGGCGGTCGGGTTCGGCATGGTAGGTCGCCCCGTCCTGGTCGACCCCCGCCACTATCTCCTCGATAATATCCTCGGTCCTCTCGCTGCGGCTGTTATCGGCCGTAATCACCGCCAGATCGGCGATTTCGGTGACGGCATTGCCCATCTTCGGCCGCTTATCACGATCCCGGTCCCCCCCACAGCCGAACACACAGATGAGACGCCCCTGGGTCAGCGGCTGAAGGTTCCTCAGAACCTTTTCCAGGGCATTCGGAGTGTGGGCATAGTCAACGAACACCGTCGGCAGGTCCGACCAGCTGGGGGCGGCGATTTTTTCGAGCCGTCCGCCAACACCCTCGAAGTTCTCAATTGCTCTGACGATCGATTCCGCCGGTATGCCCATGCCGAAGGCCGCCGTGACGGCCGCCAGAACATTTTCACAGTTGTAATCTCCCACCAGCGGGCTGAACACGGTGAATTTATCAAGTGGGGTGCGCACGGTCAGACGCGTTCCTCTGATCGTGTTGCGGTTGTCCACAAGCCGCACATCCGCCAGAGATCTGCGTCCGTACGTCAGCACATTGGCCGGAGTCGCGTTGCTGTAGCGCCACCAGTGGGGACATTCAGCGTTCAGCACCGCGACCGATTCGGAATCCAGCTCGTTGAATAGTATCTCTTTGGCCCCGATGTAATTCTCCAGCGACCCATGAAAGTCAAGATGATCCTGCGTGACGTTGGTCAGCACCGCGGTGTCAAACGGGACGTGAGCGGTCCGCCTGTGCACGAGGGCATGGCTGCTGACTTCCATGCAGGCATGACTCTGGCCCTCATCAGCCATTTCCCGCAACATCCGATGCATGTCGAGCGGATGCGGGGTGGTCTGGGAGGAATCACGCTCCTGCCCCCCCACTTCGGAACGCACGGTGGTTAAGCAGCCACTTGACCTCTGATCCTCCTCCAGAATTGCATGAATAAGTTCCGTGGTGGTGGTCTTTCCGTCCGTCCCGGTTACCCCGATACAGCGCATCTGATCGGCGGGGCGTCCGTAAAACGAGGCCGCCACGTGGCTCAGCGCCTGACGGCTGTTCTTCACCTGCAACACCGGACATGTCGGTTCGTCAACCGGGAGGCGTTCGCAGATTATGGCCGCCGCTCCCCGGTCCATCGCCTCGCGCACGAAACCGTGCCCATCAACCTCTTCCCCGTCCACCGCCACAAAAACCGCCCCCGGCTGTACGTCGCGGGAATCGTCGGTGACCGTGCGAACGGGCATATCGGAATAATTCACCTTCTGGACTATCTGCATTGACCGTATGAGTTCATTTAATGTCATAAAACGAAATCCTTTAGCTGTTTTCAGTGCCGTCTTCATCTGCTCATCTCCGCCGTTCTGTGGGCCGAAGATCGTTCAGGAACCTGGAGGTATCGGAGCGTCTCCCGCAATATCTCGCGACAGGCCGGCCCCGCCACGGTACTGCCGTAATGGCTGCCCTGTGTGGGGTTTTTCAGTGAAACAAGTGCGACCACTTTCGGTGCGTCCGAAGGAGCTATTCCCACAAACGAGGAAAGGTATTGATCGCTATACCCACCACTGTCCGGGCTGGCTATGGAGGCGGTGCCGGTCTTGCCCGCCACCGGATATTCCTCCAGCCCGACCCGGCTGCCAGTGCCATCGGTCACCACCAGCCGCATCATCTCCATCACCTGCGTGGCCGTGCGGCGCTCTATTACGCGACGGACCGTCCTCCGATCATTCATCCGCCAGACAGCCCGGCCGGTCTCGGAGTCAACCACATTCCGGACCACGCGCGGGCGAAGCAGGTGCCCGCCGTTGGCGATGGCCACAAATGCATTCGCCACCGACAGAGGCGTGGAGGCTATCTCCTGGCCGAACGAGACGCTGATCAGGCTATGTTTGTTCCAGCGTTCCGGCGGGCGCAGAATGCCGATCGCTTCCCCGGGAAGGTTTATGCCCGTGGGCCGGCCGAAGCCGAACCGCCTCAGCATCTCGTGCAGCGGTTCAGTTCCCAGTTCAAGACCGATCTGAGCTACACCGATATTGCTGGACTGAGCCAGAATGTTCCGCACATTAAGGGTCTCGTGCCCATGAACGTCATGGACCACCCGCCGCCCGACCCTCCAGGCACCATTATGGCAGTCGAATTCCGTATCGGGCCGCACAACATCATTCTCCAGGGCCGCGGCAACCGTGATGGGTTTCATGACGGATCCGAACTCGTAAGCGTCGTTGATCACACGGTTCCGTCGCGAACCGGCATCCGCGCTGCCGGGCACATTGGGGTCGAAATCCGGCCAGCTCACCATCGCCAGAACCGCGCCCGTCTCCACATCCATAACCACCGCCCACGCCGAATCGGGTTCATGGCGATCAATCTGTTTTTTCAGCGCACGGCGGGCCGTATCCTGGATGAACGCATCGATAGTGAGCTGCACATCGTACCCGTCCGATGGGGGCGCGGATTCCGCCGCTGCGTCCTGCATCACCCGCCCCAGAGCGTCACGCAGCACCTTCTCCCGCCCGGGGCTGCTTTTGAGCAGTGAGTCGAACTGCAGTTCCGCACCGCTTATCCCCGCGCCGTCGATGTCGGTGAAACCAATAACGTGACCGAAAAGTTGGCCGGGCGGATGCAACCGGTGATACTCCTTGCGGAAATGCACTCCCTCCATCCCATAATTCCTCACCTTCTCCGCCGTCTCATCCGAGACCTGCCTGGCCACCCAGGCGAATCGATTGCCGCGACGGAACCTCTCTATCATGCGCTTTTCGTCCCGCCCAAGAAGCCGGGCCAGGATGAGCGCCGTTCTTTCCGGAGCCTCCATAACGGCCGGATCGGCGTAAATGCTCCACCTTTTCACGCTGGTTGCCAGCATCCGCCCGCTGCGGTCATAGATGTTGCCCCGTCGCCCGGCCAGCGCCCGATTCAGCGTGCGCTGACGCCGAGCACGTTCGCGATACCGTCCCTGATCCTCAACCTGTATCTCGTAAAGACGTCCCCCGAGCACGAGAAACACCAGGGTCAACAGCCCGGCTCCCATCAGGGACCGACGCCGCATGGGCGCCATACCTCCCCTTGTGGGCTGCTCCTGGACGCTCTGCTGGTGGTTGCTTTTCATTCCTCTCCTCGTCCCTCAAAACCGGATGTCCGGGCCACACGCCGCTCTTCCCCCCGGAGACCCGGCTCCGGACGGAACTCGGGCACCGGGTGGGTGAGCTGCAGCCCAAGCACATCGACCAGTCTGAGAATGCGCTGCGGACTTTTGAGCTTGCTTAAATGCGCCTCGCATCGCCGTATGCCCTCCCTGGTGGCGGCCATCTCCTGTCGGTTCGCCTCAAGGCGAAGACCCTCGCGCATCACCTGCCGATCCTGCCAGAGCACACACAGCGCCAGGGCAACTATAATTAGCTGCAACAATACGATCTTCATCACCTGCATATCTATCCCTCCCTGAGTCCGACCGATCTCCTGCGGGCCGCGCGAAGCTGTGCCGATCGGGCCCGCGGGTTCTCCCCGATCTCCTCCTCCGATGGCATCAGCGGTGTTTCGGTTATAACTTCCAGCAGTTCCTTCGCCTCCTGCTCACGCCAGACGTGCTTCACGCGCCTTGCTTCCAGACTGTGGTAGGTCAGTATCGCCACCCGCCCACCGGCATTGAGCAGGTCCGGAAGCTCCTCCAGCAACGTCGTGAGTTCATCCAGCTCGCGGTTCACGTGTATCCGCAGAGCCATCATCACCCGGGTGGCCGGATGAATGCGCCACGTGCGACCCGAGCTGCGCCGGGCATAGACGCGTTTGACGATCCCGGCAAGCTCCGACGGAGTCTGAATCTCCTCCTCCTCGCGGACACGACATATCTCGGCCGCGATCTGACGGCTGTAACGTTCCTCCCCCAGCTCATAAAAGATGTCGGCGAGCTCCTCCTCCGGAGTGGAATTGACCACCTGCCGCGCCGTGGGCCCCCGGTCGGTGTCATACCGCATATCCAGCGGGTGATCCGAATCAAATGCAAACCCCCGTTCCGGATCGTCAAGCTGGTGCGAGCCCACCCCCAGATCGGCCAGCACGACGTCGAACCCGCTCAGACCGAGCCTGTCGGTAAGGTCCGGCGCACTGGAGAACCGCCCGTGGAAAAACCGGCACCGACAGGACACCTTTTCCCGAAGGGCCTCCTTGGTGGCCTGAAGAACCTCCCTGTCGGCATCCACCCCCGCCAGCAGTCCGTCCTTGCCCAGAGCCCGGGCAATCGGTTCCGCATGCCCCCCTCGCCCAAGCGTCAGATCAAGCGCCCTTTCCCCCGCTGATGGCTCAAGCACCTGCAGCACCTCCTCAACCATCACCGGCCTGTGCCGAGGAAGAGACTGTCTGTGCTGGTCGGGTGTCATAATGCGAACCCATTTCCGTATAGAGCTGAGAAAATCCAACGGGTCAGTGCTGCTGGTTTCCGGGGTGATCCTGAACGGCAGGGGAAGAGGGGGCCACGGGGTCAAGGATGTCGCCGCCGATCTCCTCCAGAGCCTCACGCCCATCCTCGGCCATGCGTCTGGCGGTGTCATCGCGGGAAATCGACAGCCAGAGATTGTGCCCGATAAGCACTATACGATCGATTTCCTCGGACAGATCGGCATGCTCACACAGGTGAGATGGGATCTGGAGCCGGTTCTGCCGGTCGGCCTCCACAAAACTCATCATGCTGTAGAAGTAATCCCGCGCCTGGCGCACCTGACGGGGATCGGCCCCGGCGGGCGGATTCTCGAAACGGCTTATCGCCACATCGATGTTCTGGGCGGGATACAGGAAAATCCGTTTTTGGGTGCCGGGAACGAAATAGAACCCCATCCTCTGCTGTGCGGCTGGCGGAAGATTCGACTCCCCCTCCACACGCCCCATCTCCCGCTGAAGGCTGCCGGCCAGATGGTCCGGCAGACGAAACCGCATACGACCATCGACGCTGAGAGACTCGCGGTGCCCGAACATATGCACAAGATCACGCCGCAGAGCAGCCGGCCGACCCTCACCATTCTGTTTTTCGGCTCCCGCTTGTTCCACTTTCATCCCCGTATCAATGATCCGATCTCGACCAGCGCGTCTCCAACATCACTATGGCTTTCCCACTCATAACCTTTTTACGCCCTTTTGCACCCATTCTTTCCCGCCGTTATCTGGGGCTTCAAACTAAAAGCCCTCGATACGCCTTCTAAAGCCCATAAAAAGCCTTTTCCTGATATCTGCTCTATCATATTTAGAAGCAACTTACTCCAATTTTATTATGAAATGCTCGTTTGTCAAGGTGTTTTTTTGAGGGGATTTTCCCGGAGGATACTTTATGGCCCCCCTAAACCGACGATTTGACCATATATGGAGCTATGCCGGGACCGCCCTGCCATATATGCAGGCCTGCGGATCGCCTCCCGGCCGCTTTTTTGCACACATAATTGGGATTTGCTTGACTTCCGGGGCGCGGGATCCGATATGGACGGTCACTGACCGTTTCCCGTCGCCACCCATCGGTACCCACCCCC